>JAJXTW010000094.1 GCA_021783455.1 Nitrospirota bacterium
AATCGAGCGCGAACTCCCCTTTTTTTTCATGATAACGTGCGAGAGCTTTTATCCACTACCCCGGCGACTGACCGGCTTCAAGCAGGCTGATCAAAGGTTCCTCAGGGTGAGGGAGTCCAGCAAGTTTCCAAGCCAGTAGCGGATTGTAAAACTCTTCCTGCAAACAGGTTTTCGGCTTATGCACGTTCTTACAAACGGCGCTCAGCATCGGGAAAAAATTATATTCTTTGTAATACCATCGTATGAATTTCAAAATTGCAAGTTTCTCATCAGTGATCTTGCCATTGTTTTCTCGCTCCGCCAGTGCGTCGGCAACGGATTTATTCCAGTCATCATAGTTCACAAGGTATCCGTCTCCATCTATGGCAATTTTACGGTTTTGTACCTCAATATAGTCGAGAACAGTCATGGTATCCTCCTATCAGCAACTCGCCTGCGTGCTCTATTAACATTATAACAGAATATATTTTTGACGCCCTCCTCTTTTCCCTTTAGGGATTTCCCCGGCTTTTACCATGGATTTATAATCATGCAAGTCATCCCGGCAACACCGTGGTCTTTTCTGAACAGCTCGCAGTTCAGATGGTCGCGAAGATCGCGCGTGCATCGCTCAGCTTTATTTTGTAATAAGCAAGACGACCGACTCGTTCCATACCCAGGGGTTCTAAAAGCGTGAGTCAAGCCTGTTTCAAAAGCTTATTCCTCTTGAGGAGACGCAAATTTTTTGAAAAACGGTTTAATCCCACTGTTGACCACGGTAACCTGGCGAGAAGCTGATATCGGTCCGTTTTATCATGAAAATCCACGCGTCTTTCACCACTCGTAAGCCGGAAGAGCAACAAATCCTTGACAATAACGCCTTAATATCAGATAATAGCCCACATCATAACAGAGCCTCATGCCTTTTGCCGCGTCATTATGAGCGGCATATCTGTTTCTGCGTATCGATGACACGAGGAGTACGTCTTGCCCCAAGAATACCTTGAGTTTGAAAAACCGATTGCCGAGCTTGAAAAGAAGATCGAGGAGCTGACGCTCTTTACGTCCAATGGCGGCATCGACCTCGAAGAAGAAATCCTGAAACTTCAGAAGAAATCGGACCAGTTGCTCGCAGAGATCTATTCAAAACTCTCGCCGTGGCAGAAGGTCCAGATTTCCCGCCATGCGAACCGTCCTTATACCCTTGATTATATCGAAGCCATGATGACCGATTTTGTTGAGATGCACGGCGATCGGGCGTTTGCAGACGACCCAGCCATTGTCTGCGGCATGGCCAAACTCGACGGTGCACCCGTGGTGGTTATCGGCCATCAAAAAGGCAGGACCACGAAAGAGCGGGTGATCCGCAATTTCGGTCAGCCGAACCCCGAAGGGTACCGGAAAGCGCTCCGGCTCATGCGATTCGCTGAGAAATTCAACCGGCCGCTCATCACCTTCATCGACACGCAGGGCGCCTATCCCGGTATCGGGGCTGAAGAGCGCGGCCAGGGCGAATCGATCGCCCGGAACCTTTATGTCATGTCGATGCTCAAGATTCCCATCGTGACCGTGGTGATCGGCGAAGGCGGGAGCGGCGGCGCGCTGGCCCTCGGCATCGCCGACCGCGTGATGATGCTCGAACATGCCACCTATTCGGTCATCTCACCGGAGGGGTGCGCGGCGATCCTCTGGAACAACGGCGCCAAGGCGAGTGAAGCCGCTGAGCTGCTCAAGCTCACGGCACAGGACCTCTTTCAGATGAAGGTAATCGATGAGGTGGTGGAAGAACCGATCGGCGGCGCTCACCGCGATCCGCGGCGGGCCTCGGAACTGCTGAAGGAAGCGATCACCAGAAACCTCGGTGAAGTGAGGAGCATGGAACCCGATGAGCTGGTGAAACTGCGGTATGAGAAATTCAGGAAATTAGGGACGTTCGACCAGCTCTAAGAGCATTACTCGATATCTTTTTTCAAACGTTTAACGGCCGTCCGCAGTCCTGCCATGGCGTCCTGAATGTTTGCGAAGTTTGATAAAAAAAGCAGAAGGCAGTAATCGCCTGATACGGGCACAATAAGCTCATTCCCCTCATCGAGCGAAAAGAGCACCGCATTAATGGTCCCCAGCCCGAGCCGTTCCGTAATCTCCCGGATGTGGTCCAGATGGATCTCTTTCCACGCGCCCAACAGCTTCAAATCACCGTCATAAGCGCCGGACTGGGAGATTGTTTCTCCCTCATTGTCCAGAAAAATGACCGCCCGCGAGCCTTGAACCGATGCTATCAGATCATCGAGGATCTGTTGGATCAACCGTACCTCCCCCGGCAGGGCTTTCGCCTCTCCCGAATCCGCTCATTTCATCAGCTGAAAATCATAAAGAACAGGAACGTAACGCTTGAGCCGATCAGTGCCCCGGCCAGAACCTCCAGAGGCTTGTGGATTCCAAATTGCCACCTGCTCCAGCTGACCATGACGGCAAGTACAAAAGTCAAGACGATGATTGCGGGCGAATCCGCGAGAAAGAACGCAGCAGCCCAGATCGAGAAGGATACTGCGGCGTGGCCGCTCGGCATGCCGCCTCTGAGCGGCTCACCTTTGCCGACAAAAGCCTTGATGATGATCACCAGGATAATCACCACAGCGAGGGAGACAAAAGCAATGACATCGTGCGGCGCTTTCCGGATATGCCAGTGGCCGTACAGAACCGTGTTTTTGAGCGCGGGGTACAGGATGAGATAGCCGAGGGTAAGAGCTCCAATCGATGCGATCAATACCACGCCGGCAGCGATGTCCTTGGCAATTTTCGCCAGGGGATGGTATTCCACGGAGATCATGTCCACCGTCGTCTCGATGGCCGTATTCAGCATTTCCATCGTGAGGACCAGCACGATTGCCATGCAGAGCAGGATGAACTCGGTCCGGGAGATGTCCAGGACCAGGCTCAGGACAAGCGCAATCAGCGCTGCGTAGAGATGATAGCGCATATGCCGTTGCGTCTTGACGGAATAGATGATCCCCTCGATTGCGAGGTTGGCGCTCTCGGTCCAGGTTGTCGGTTTCATTCCGCAGTCCTTTTCATCAGCAGCGATTCCATCCGTCGCATCTTCCGGGCCTGGGCCGGGCCGCGCTCATGGTCGTACCCCAGCAGGTGGAGCAGGCCGTGAACGAGCAGGGACTCGATCTCGCGCCCGAGCGAATGACCCCGTTCGCGTGCCTGTCGTTCGGCAACGGGAACGGATATGACGATGTCGCCGAGGAACTCCGGCTGCAAATCCGCGAAGGGCCCCTCACGCAGGGCGAAGGAAAGCACGTCGGTGGTCCGGTCCATGCCGCGGTAGCGCCGGTTCAGCGCGCGCATGGTGCGGTCTCCGGAGAAAAGGACGCTCAGCTCTGCGTCAGGAAGCCCGAGACTTCGCAACAGGGTCGTGAGCCTCGTTTTTATTCTTGCCGTCGCCAGCTTTCTTTTCTTCTGGGTGTTTTTTATCCTGATATTCACTGCGTTTCTTTTCTCCGGGAAACCCGGTGCCGGGATAGTCGATGCGATGGTGAAAAATACCGCTCAGGATGAGATTAAAACTCCGCGAAATGTCCCGAAGGTCCTTGAGCGTCAAGTCGCACATGCTCAGCTGGTCGTCGAGGAAAATGCGGGTAATCACGCTGTTCGTGAGCGCCTGGATCCGCTGGGGCGAGGGGTCGTCAAGGGTCCGCGACGCGGCCTCCACGGAGTCCGCCAGCATCACGATGGCGGCGACCTTCGTCCGGGGCCGCGGGCCCGGATAACGGTAATCCTCCTCGGCGGTCACGACGAAGGGCTGGAGTTCCTTTGCTTTCTGATAAAAATAGGTGATCAGCGACGTGCCGTGATGCTGGTGGATGATGTCGATCACTGCGGACGGCAGCTTGTGTTGCCGCGCCACCTCCACGCCTTCCTTGACATGGGAAGCGATGATGAGGCTGCTCATCGAGGGCATGAGGCGATCGTGTTTATTCTCCGTGCGGCGCTGGTTTTCGATAAAGTATTCCGGCTTGTGGATTTTTCCCACGTCATGGTAATAGGCGCCGACGCGGGCAAGGATCGGGTTTTCCCCGATCGTCTCCGCCGCCGCTTCCGCCAGGTTACCGATAACGATGCTGTGGTGATAGGTCCCGGGGCTCTTATACACCAGTTCCTTCAAGAGCGGGTGGTTGGGGTCGAGCAGTTCCAGGAGCTTGATGTCCGTGGCTATATCGAATACCGTTTCAAAGAACGGCAGGGTCACCGAAACAATCATCGTAACCCCGACAGCGCCGACGAACCCGGCCGAAAGATCGTACCAGAGCCGCGTCACCAGCCCTCCCTGGTAGAGATCGATGCCGAAAATGACCAGGAGATTGACGAGCATCGTAAAGGCGCCGGCCTTCAGCACGGCGGTCCTCTTCTTGCATTGGATCACGCTGAGTGCGGCGACAATGCTGCCCAGAAAATAGTAGATGGGAATAAAAGGATCGCCCTGAAAAGAGATGCCGAGCAGGACGCTGACGACGAAGGAGAAACCCAATGCCAGGTGAAAATCAAGGAGCAGACTGACCAGCATGGCGCCCGCAGCAACGGGCAGAGCAAAGCCGATCGTCATAAAGTCCAAACGAAGCTTGTCAGCAAGCAAAGAGAAAACCTGCTTCGCCGCTTCGGAGACGGCGATCGTCAGCAAGAGCAAGAAGGCGAGCAGAAGGATTTTTTTCGTGTCCTGGATGAGAGCGGGGCGGTATCGCCGGATGTCCCGGTAAAAGAGGTAGAAGATGATGAGGACCAGGCCCGCCAAACCTGCGTAGGCGTGCAAGCGGTTGCTGATGCCCTCGCGGCGGCCGATTTCCCCGAGGATACGGGCCGCACGGTCCGTCACCCGGTGGCCCGATTCAACGATGAGCTCTCCCTTGTTCACCGTGAAAGATGTCGCGGTCAGGTCCGAATCAGGGGATTCGACGATGAGGGTATAAGGCGCCGTGATGGACCGCGTGGCCAGGTCCCCTTTTTCCAGGAGCGGGATGCGCGGCAGCAGAATGAAGGCAAGCAAAGCCGCTGTCACGAGTGCGATGCCGGCATTCAAGAAAGAGGATACCGGAAAGCCCCCAGCAGGCAGTTCCTCGCGGTCAGCGTCTTGGGTCTGGGTCTTCGGGAGGAGCTTTACCGACGTCTTGTCATTTCTGCTGTTCATTCGGCGCCTCATGCCGTTCATAAGCTTTTATGATCTGCTGGACCAGCTTATGGCGGACTACATCACGGTTCGTAAAATACTGGAACTTGATCCCCTCGATGCCTTCGAGGATTTTCTGGACCTCGATGAGTCCGGAACCCCGTCCGCTCGGAAGGTCGATCTGGGTTATATCTCCCGTGATGACCGTCTTTGAATTGAACCCGAGACGGGTGAGAAACATCTTCATCTGTTCGGAGGTGGTATTTTGCGCTTCATCGAGGATGATGAATGAATCATTCAGCGTCCTGCCCCGCATGAACGCCAGGGGCGCTATTTCGATGTCCCCGCGTTCAACCAGCTTGTTCGCCTTTTCCGTCTCGATCATGTCGTAGAGAGCGTCGTAGAGCGGCCGTAGATACGGGTTGACCTTTTCGTAGAGGTCGCCGGGCAGGAACCCGAGTTTTTCTCCCGCCTCCACGGCAGGTCGCACCAGGATGATCCTGCTGACCTCCCGGTGCAGGAGCGCGGAAACCGCCGTGGCCATGGCAAGGTAGGTCTTGCCCGTGCCGGCCGGGCCGATGCCGAAGACGACATCGTACTGCCTGATTGCCTCAATGTACTTGCGCTGGGTCTCGTTCTTGGGCGCTACCGCCCGCTTCCTGCTCGATACGGGGATCGTTTTTTGAAAGAGGTCCTTCAAGGCCGAGGAAGGGTCGGAAGTGTACGCATGGATCGCGCTATTCACATCGTCTTTCTGACTGATAATGCCCTGGCTGAGCATGTCGGCAAGCTGTCTGATGAGGCGCTCAACATTCGCTACCGATTTCGGATTACCCTCGATCTGGATTCTGTTCCCCCGCGCGTTCAGAATCACGCCGTAGGTGCTCTCGATCAGCCTGAGGTTCGTGTCCCGGTCGCCATAAAGGCTCGGAAGCGAAAGTTCGTTCTCTATGATCAGGTTAACCGCAGTGGTTTTCATTCTGTGGATACGGGTAGGAGACTTCGACCGTATGCTTGATAATACAACATGTTAGCATTAGAGCTCTGCAATGTCAATTTCCTTTTCGCATAACAACTGAGGACAAATCGTAGAAAAAGAAACTCTATGCCTCCCTGATGCGCCACTGTCGGATCAGACAGTTGAACGTTTTTTAACGTTGACAGCCGGCCTGTTTTTAACTGTGGTAAGGAGAAGGAACCTGCGGATTCTCTCAGTAGTCGATCCCCTTTTGGGCAGGTATGCCGCGATCATAAGGATGTTTGATATTGTGCATCTCCGTTACAAGGTCTGCCGCTTCAATGACCTCGGGACGGGCGCTGCGGCCGGTAAGGATCACGTGCAACTTCGGCGGCTTCTTAGCCAAGAGGTCCAAAACATCCTTCACGTCAATGAGGCCCAGGGCGACCGCGGTATTGATCTCGTCGAGCACGACAATGTCCCAGGACCCCGACAGTATTCGCTGGCGCGCGAGGTTCAGGGCCTGCGCCGCGGACCTTTTGTGTTCCGACAGGGGCTTTGTATCCCCGCAGCAGTTGACAAAACCGCTCCCCAACGACGCAAATTCGAGTTCAGGCGACAGTCGTTCCGAAGCTCTCGCCTCTCCCGTGGGCTTGGCGCCCTTGACGAACTGGACGATGGAGACGTACATTTTATGCCCGGCTGCGCGAAGCGCAACACCCAGGGCCGCGCTCGTCTTCCCTTTCCCGTCACCGGTAAATACGATTATCAAACCCTTGTTCAGGATATACCCCTTGCTCTTTTTTCTCTGCCGGACCCGGCGCACTCAAAAAACAGAAACTGAATCTGACCGGATGATAGCATGTTGACCTGAAAAACTCAAGAACATCCAGTCGCTACACTTTGCTTTTTGCTGGTGCGAGTTGTATAATACGTTCCATGCAAAAAGGGAATACGCTGCTTGTAGTATTGTTTCTGACACTGACTGCCGCGCTCATAGGCGGCGCAATCGGATTCATGGTTTTTTCCTTCTGGGACCTGCCGGAAATACGGACCCTCGAGGAATACAAGCCGAGCATCACGTCCCGTGTATACTCCGATTCCAACCAATTGCTGGCCGAGTTCTTCCTGGAAAACCGCACTCCCGTGGTCCTTGAGGACGTCCCCGATCTGATGATCAAAGCGCTCATCGCCACAGAAGATAACCGCTTTTACCAACACTTCGGGGTCGATCCGCGGGGCATAATTCGGGCAATGTATCGCAATCTCCGGGCCCGGAAGGTGCTGGAAGGCGGCAGCACGCTTACGCAGCAGCTTGCCAAGGTGCTCTTTCTGACGCCGGAGCGGAGTTTTACGCGCAAGCTCAAGGAGATGGCCCTTGCGCTGCGGATCGAACAGCGCTATACCAAGCGGGAGATCCTTTCCCTGTACCTCAATCAGATCTATTTCGGCAGCGGCGCCTACGGCGTTGAAGCCGCGGCGCAGATCTATTTCGGGAAGCCGGCCAAGGACTTGAACCTCGCCGAATGCGCGATGTTAGCGGGCCTTCCCCGTTCCCCGCGGTACTATTCGCCGTTTAAATCGCCTGCCGCTGCCCTCGGCAGGCGCGCTTATGTCTTAAACCGCATGGTCGCTATGGGTGATATCAGCACCATGCAGGCGGATGAGGCAAAAAAAGCTCCCTTACCCGTATCGAGGGGGATCAAGCAAGCCGGCCGCGCGCCCTATTTCGTCGAATACGTTCGGCAAAAGGTCGAGGAACGCTTCGGATCGAGCATTCTCTATTCGGGGGGGCTTAATATCTACACGACCCTCAACGACGAGCTCCAGAGCTACGCCGAGCAGGCAGTCCAGAAGGGTCTTGAAAAAATAGAATCGCAAAAGAAAAGCCCGGGGGCCTCGCGGCTTCAGGCGGCGCTCCTCGCCATTGAACCGGCCACGGGGCGGATCCTCGCAATGGTCGGCGGTCGAGACTTCGGCCAGAGCCAATTTAACCGCGCGCTGCAGGCCCTGCGGCAGCCGGGCTCGGCATTCAAGCCGATCATCTATGCGACAGCACTGGAACACGGCTTCGGCGCCTCGGACATCCTGGATGATTCTCCCCTGTCAATTGCGGTGAACCGGAAAAAAGACTGGAACCCCGAGAACTTCACCCGGACATACCAGGGGCCGGTCACGTTCAGGAGAGCTTTGGAAAAGTACCTGAACGTACCGACAATAAGACTGCTTCAAAAGGTCGGTCCCGATGAAACCATCGGATATGCCAGAAAACTCGGGATTAAAAGCCCCCTCACCCCCTATTTGTCCCTCGCTCTCGGCAGTTCCGATGTAACGCTCGCCGAGCTTACTTCGGCCTATGCCGTATTCGACAACCATGGCGTAAAACTGGGGCCGGTGTCGATCCTGTCGATTACCGACAGCGCAGGCAGGGTGCTCTACACGAACAACTCCGTTCCGGAACAAGTCCTGAAACCCGAGACCGCATACCTCATCACCTATCTGTTGGAGGGGGTGATCGAACACGGGACGGGATGGAAGGCGCGGGACCTCGACAGGCCTGCAGCCGGGAAAACGGGGACCACGAATGATTATCGCGATGCCTGGTTCCTCGGATATACACCGAGCCTCGTTGCCGGCGTCTGGGTCGGGTACGATAATCAGGCAAGCATCGGACCGAGGGAAACGGGTGCGAAAGCAGCTCTTCCCCTCTGGCTCGACTTCATGAAAAAGGCGAATGCGGGGCGAAATCCCGAAGAGTTCTCTGCGCCGGAAGACATTATCTTTAAACAGGTGGATCACAAAAGCGGGCTCTTGAGCACAGAACGCTGCCGGGATACCATCCGCGAAGCCTTCCTGCCGGGAACGGAGCCGCGGAAGTATTGCGACGAATCAGCGGCAGTCGTTGACGACCTGCAAATCAAGGATGAAGCCCCGTAAAACCATAAAATTATTGACAGTGCCACCAATGTTTGTTAATCTTAATTCGTGAAATCCCGCCTGTCAACAACGAGCCTTCCCCGGCTCCTCGACAAACTGGTTCCCACCCGACTCTTTGCCAGGCTTACCATTGCGCAAAAAATACTGCTCGGGTATATGACGCTGGTAGCGCTTACCGTCATCGTTGTGGCTTATGCTCTCGTCAGCCTGCAGCGGATCAACACTCTGAACAAAAGCATCGTCAAAGTGGACGTTGTGGTGGAAGAAGCTTCCGGCAAGATGCTCGATGCTTTGCTTGCCCAGGACACCTATGAAAAGCGGTTCTTGATCCTTAAGAGCAGCGACATGAAAACGCTGTTTTTTAAACGGGGGAAGGAATTCCGCAGCTGGCTGGCCGTTCTCAAGAATCTCCCCGTCTCAAACGCAAACACCTTCCCGATCGAAACCATAGACAAACTGTATTCGAAATACAGCGAGCTCTTCTCAAAAGAAACCCAGCTGGTTAGAAAGCACGCAGTTGAACAAGCCTACGCCGTATCCAATGGCGACCTCAAGAACGTTCTGGACAAATTGACGGACACGCTGAGGACCTTGTCCTCGAGCGCGAAGAATGCACAGGACAGGAAGATGAAAGGGATCAGCGCCATCGGCGGCACGGCATTCCTGACAACGGCCGTCCTGTGCCTTTTCAGCATATTCTTAGGAGCCGTGGCAGGGCTTGTAGTGACCCACCATATTTCCTCATCCCTGCATACATTGAAGGAAGCTACCGAATATATCGCCGAGGGCGACTTCGATTACGATCCTCATATCGCCACGGAGGATGAAATCGGGACACTCTCGCAGGCGTTTCTCTCCATGGGAAAACGCCTCCGAAAGCTGGAAGAGATGTATCTCGATGCAAGCCCGCTCACGCGGCTGCCGGGAGGAATTGCCATAGAAAATGTGCTCAAGAAGCGAATCGATTGCGGCCAACCGGTGGCCTTCTGCGTACTCGATCTCGACAACTTCAAGGCATTCAGCGACCGCTATGGTTATGCGAAAGGCAGCGAGGTCATCAAGGAAACCGCCAGGATCATCGAGAGCTCCGTAAAATCCAAAGGCACTGCCGATGATTTTATCGGCCACGTGGGCGGCGACGACTTTGTCGTCATCACCGTGCCTGAACACATGCGACAGATCTCGGAGGCCATCATCAGCC
>JAJXTW010000003.1 GCA_021783455.1 Nitrospirota bacterium
CCGTGACGGCGATGGAGCCGCTGCGTTTTCATGACCAGGTAGATCTCTTTGGTTTTCGACTGCCCACGAGCGAAAACATCTACCTCTTCCGCCATCACGACGAACTGACCATGATAGACGCCGGCCACGGAATCTATTATTCCGACATCAAGCGCCTGCTCCTATTGCACGGCATGGACCCAGGGAGAGTAAAAAGAATTTACGTCACCCATCCTGATACGGACCATGTGGGGGCTGCGGGCTATTTTGAGGAAGAATTCGAAACCGAGATTTTCATACATAGCGGCAGCGCCGAGGTGATTGCCAACCTGAACAGGGCCCATGGTGCAACCGGAAGCCTGCTGAACCTGAACAAGTACTACACCCGGCTGTCGAGCAGGTTTACGGAATGCCGCTTTCCAAGCCATCCCCGCCACTTTTCCGCAGCAACAACAAAGAGCATCAACGGTTTCCGGATTATCGACGCTTTTATTATCGGGCCCCTTGCTTTCGATGTTCTGGAAAGTCTCGGCGGACACACGCCCGGCCTGGTCTTTTTCCTGAACCAGGAGCTCGGCCTGCTTTTTACTTCTGATTTTCTCCTGAACGTGAAAAGTCTGACACCCGAAGACAAGGAACACCTCGGCATCTACCGCTATTTGCTGACCAACCCGAACAGGGATTCAAGAATCTATAAGGAAGAAACTGCAGCGCTGCGGAGCATCATGCTCAACCTGGATGGAGAATTAAAGAAAAGGAGCAGCAGTGCATTGATTTTCCCCGGACATGGAGATTATTATCAAGCCGGGGAATTGAAAGAGAAATGATCGTGCTGACCTGGTCTCTGCAGGTAATTTCTCAAAATCAGATTAATTTGATCCCGTCGCTGTAATGGTCCGCCCCCGCATGGATCCTGTCGATAAGATCGCGGGAAAATATCCTCTCCTCGGGGACCTCCGCCTGGATATAACCAAGCTTTTTCAGGACCGGAACGAACTTCATGGTCGAAGCGATATATTCATCCGAAAGTCTTGCGCAGTATTTCGGTGAAACCTTGAGCGTGTCCAGGACAAAGTCCTTATCAACGACGCTGACGAAATCGGCGATGATCTGCGCAGCCTTGGCCGGCTCATTTCTCATGAAGGCCGTGGCCTCTTCGTGCAGAATCAGAAACTTCTCCACCACTACCCGTTCCCTTTGCAAAAATTCAGCATCCGCCACGATACCGTAGCTCGGATTGTTCGGCCAGAGTTTCGACGCGGGGAAGAGCACCTTGCCGCCTGCAAAACGATTGATCGCAATGGCCAGGGCGGGCGTACCCACGGCAGCAGCCACCTCGCCCGCAACCACAGCCTCAGTCACGAGATCTGCCCAGGGAAAGTTCTTGATCTCGATCTCCTGCTGAAGACCCATCTGCTCAATACAGTCCTTCAGGATGACGTCGTGAATGGAACCCTTGCCCGGAACGCCGATTGTGCGGCCGCGAAATTGTTCCAAGACAGCCCTGATATCCTTGGCCGCAGGAAATCCGCTCCACTGCGACTTGCCCGCCATGACCGTACCTTCCACATGACCGCCCGCAACGCACAGGACGTTGATGCCCTGGCTTATACCGATGATCGCAGGCGGCAGTCCGATGTAGGCAAGATCAAGCTCACGGCGCTCGAAGGACTTCATGATCGCCGGCCCCGTTCCCATCAGCTTCCATTCAACCTCTGCTCCAAGCCGCGCATCAGCTCTTCCCTGGGCCATGAGCAGGATAGCAGTGTGGTAAAAGGTTGAGAGATGCCCGATCCTGATTTTCATCGCTTGCTGCTCTTTCTGTTCCAAGGATACAGGTTCATGAACTTATAATAGTCGCCGTTTTTAACATAGTCAAGCCCTGTCATCGCAAAGAAAATGGCGCATCTGCCTTTCATTCCGCAATCATCAATCCGCTTGCACCCAGCGCTCACGAGTGCCTAGCGCGACTGCAGGGCGAAATCCGCCGGCCTTTCCTGTTGCTGGGCCAGAGAGAGTGTGTTAATATAAAATCGTATGAAAATCATGCTCGACAAGGACAGTTCAGAGGTGCTGAGGACTCTCGATTTCCTGAGGATGCCCGCTTTTATCGTTGATACCAAATGGACCATCCTCTCCTGCAATGACCGCGTCGGCGCCGTCTTCGAATATGGCCGGGCCGAGGTCATCGGCAGGAACCTTGAGAAATTCATCTCCCTTGACAGCATCTTCCGGGAGCGCGGCAACGCCGGCTTTTCCTCTCTTGCTGATGCTGTCCGCGAAGGGGAATCGACGGCCCTTCGCGCGTTCTGTTTCAGGAAAAACGGCAGCCCGCTGGCGTTGCCGATCGCCGTCATTCCCAACAGGCAGCATCGACCCGACCGAATGATCATCGTCGTCCGCGACGCTCCGGGGCAAGAAGCCGCACCTGCCGACGCCTCCCTCTCCCCCGACAAAGCGTACCAGGGCGAGTTGATCAACGAACTGAGCAGCATCATCAATTCCAGCCTGAGCATCGGCACCATCTTTCGCATGGTCGTATCGGAGTTAAGAAAGATCATCGACTACAGCAGGGCGAGCCTGCTCCTGTACAACGACAAAGACAACAACCTTACGATCTTCGCTCTTGATACGGAAATGAAGACCGTGATGAAAAAGGGAGTAAAGGCCCCTATCGCGGGAACGAGCGCGGGTTGGGTCGTGCGGAACAACAAGCCCTGGATCAGCTACGATCTCAATGACACCGCGTTCCCCCTGGACCGGAAGCTTCTGGCCGAAGGCATCCGTTCGACGATCAGCATCCCCCTGTTCCACGACCGCATGCTCGGCGTGTTCAATTTCGACAGCACCGAGCCCTCCCAGTATACGGAAAAAGATCTCGAGATTCTCCTCCCGGTGGCCAAACACATCGCCGTCGCCCTTGAGAACGCCCTGTTGTTCGAAGAGATCTCAAAGGAAAAAAAGGAATGGGAGAGGACCTTCGACGCCATCACCGACATGGTCTGGATCGAGGACGGAAGGCAAAAGGTGATCCGCGCAAACCACGCCCTCATGGGAAGGACCGGCTTTTCCAAGGCGGAAATCAATGGCAAGCTCTGCAAGGAACTCCTCGAGAAGATCGGCATCACCGTGACCGGGACCTGTCTCTGCTCTGAAACGCTCTCGTGCAAGAGGCCGTCGTTCCAGGAACTGAAAAGCGCGGGCAACAGCATCTTTCATTTCTGGGCCTACCCGCTCATCGATGAAGAAAACCGGCTCTATGCCATCGTGCACTACTTGAAGGACGTGACGGCCCAGAAGCGGATCGAGCAGCAGCTCATCCGGACGGACAAACTCGCCTCGCTCGGCACGCTCGTTGCGGGCATAGCCCACGAGATCAACAACCCGCTGGGAATCATCGCCGGCTACTCGGAAGCGCTGATCGACCGGGCCGGCGAAAAGACCTTGCGCGGAATAAAGGAGTTCGAAGACTTTCCGGAATACCTGCGGACCATTCACAGCGAGATCTTCCGGTGCAAGGGGATCCTGAAGAGCCTGCTCGAATTCGCCCGTCCGTCGGGTGGCACCTTCCGCGAGATCGACATCAACGAACTCATCAAGGAAGTTCTCCTCCTGCTCAAACACCGGACCGCGAAATTGCAGCACACGATCGAACTCAATCTGGACCGCGACGTCTCCAAGATCTACGCCGATGCCGGAAGCCTCCGCCAGCTGTTGATGAACCTGCTCCTGAACGCCATTTACTTTACGCCCGTGGGAGGACGTATCTCCATTAAAACCGAACCGGACAACGGAGCGCCGGAATCGAGGTTCAACGGATGTTCCCACCGGGTACGGCTGTCTTTGACAGATACCGGGACCGGCATCCCTGAAGACCTTATTGGCAAGGTCTTCGACCCCTTCTTCACCACAAAGCCCGTTGGGGAAGGGACCGGGCTCGGCCTTACCATCAGCCACAAAATCATTGAAGAGCACGGCGGCGCCATCGACGTGGAAAGCACACCGGGCAAAGGCGCGACGTTCATCATCACGCTGCCGTCGATCACCTGCAGGGAATGAGACGCTTCCTGCTGCCAGGGAGGCGCGGAGACAGGCCGTCTATCTACTATGATCAACATTCTCGTCGTTGACGACGAAGAGCCCTTCAGACGGCTCCTGAACAAAGAACTGACCAGAAAAGGATATGCTGTCGAGGTTGCGCGCGACGGCAACGAGGCACTGCGCCTTTTGCACGAACGCTCTTTCGACGTCTTGCTTCTCGATGTCGTCATGCCCGGCGTGGACGGCCTTTCGCTCATGAAAAAACTGAAGGAAGATTCCGGAGCGCCGGCGATCATCGTGCTCACGGGCAAGGCGACGGTCGAGACCGCGGTGGAGGCCATGAAGAACGGGGCCTACGATTATCTCACGAAGCCTTACAAGCTCGACGAGCTCGCGATCATCATCGACCGGGCCTACGAGTTCAGCCGGCTCTCGGTCAAGAGCAAGCTCCTGGAGCAGGAGCTGGTCAGGAAAGAATCCCCCTTCGAGTTTATCGGCAAGAGCAAACAGCTCCAGGACATCCTCGCCATGATCCAGAAGGTGGCGCCCACGGACTCGCCCGTATTCATCCAGGGAGAGAGCGGGACGGGCAAGGAGCTCATAGCGAACACGGTCTGGCATTTCAGCACCAGGAAGGACGCGCCGTTCATTGCCTTGAACTGCGCCACGCTGTCGGAAAATCTCATCGAGTCGGAGATCTTCGGCCACGAGAAGGGCGCCTTCACCAACGCCTACCAGATGAAGCACGGCCTCGTGGAGGTGGCGGACAAGGGAACGCTCTTTCTGGACGAGATCGGCGAGATGCCCATCGGGCTCCAGCCAAAGCTTCTGCGCTTCCTCGATTCCGGCGAGTTCCGGAGAGTGGGGGGGAACAAGACGCTGCGCGTGGACGTGCGCATGATCGCCGCGACCAACAAGGACCTCGATAGCCTGATCAAGGCAGGGACATTCCGCGAAGACCTCTATTACCGCTTGAACGTGATCAACGTCGCCATCCCGCCGCTCCGCGAACGGAAAGAGGACGTCGTCGAGCTGTCGCAACATTTCCTGAAAAAATACGCGAAGAAGCTGTCCAAGCCCATTACGGAATTCACGTCTGAAGCCCTGGACCTGCTCACGGGATACAACTGGCCGGGCAACGTGCGGGAACTGGAGAACGTCGTGGAACGGGCCGTGATCCTCTGCGAATCAGGCAGGATCGGCGCGGAAGATCTCTCCATATCATCCTACTCAGCTGTTGCGGAGATGAGCGTGAATCCCTCGCTTGAAGAGATGGAGAAGAACTACATCCTCCGGGTCCTCAAAGAAGCGGGCAACAATCAGTCCAAGGCCAGCCAGCTTCTGGGCATCGATCGCAAGACGCTCTATCTCAAGCTCAAGAAATACGGAATCAGCTGAGTCTTTACTTTCATCGCTCTTCTTTGACAAAGCTCGGATTTTGTGTTGAAGATGAAAAAGGGGAGTTGCGATCCACCATAACAAAAGGGCTGGCTTCCTTTTTTCGGAAGTCAGCCCTTCTCATTGTAATGGCACCCAGAGATAATAAAGCAGCGCATAGAATCAACAGCCACTTTGGTTTCCTCGGGCATTGCGGCGATATCAACCTTGGAGCTTCTTGAAAAGGATATCCTTAAGACTGGAGCGGTCATTCCGGGAATAGGACTGATACAGGTTGGCGATCTTGGTGTCGCATTCGCTTTCCGATAGAAGGCCAGCTTCTTTGGCCATGTCAAGAATGCTCATCTTTTGCTGCAAGTCGGCCAGGACCTTCTCTCCAAGCTGCGCAACAAAGGCTTTATCCCGTTCCAGCCGCTTTTCACGGTAATGCTTCATGCTCTTTTGGACCGCATATGCCGTGAGGGCTGTGGCGAAAAGGGGCAGGAGCACGGAAAGGAACTTGTAGGTCGTCCTGCTGACCACATGGGTGCCCCCTTTCATGAGACCCCAGGAGGACAGAAACCCCTTGATCGGCGAGTTCGTGAAGGTGGATGCGACCCAGGAGCCAACGAGGATGCCAACAATGGCGCTTACTCCGGGGATCTGGCTGAACAACTGCTTCTTCGTGTAATAGGCGATCTCCCGCAGCTCCCGCTCCCATGCCGCCCGGTCCATGCTCCGTATCTTCCGGATAAGTTCAATAATATAGTCTACCAGCTTGTCCATAGGCATTTATGATAGAGCGGCGATTTGCCGATGTCAACAGAAATCCTTGCGAGGAGTTCGCTCACTGGGCTACTAGTCGCGGATCAGGTTCAACGCGCGGATGAGGCGCGACGCTTTGGTTAACGTCGCACTCGATCCGCTGGCTGAAATACGTGCCAGTTGAGCGGTGTTACTGGTTTGTGACAAGAAGGGCCTATCGAACGCGAGTTTTCCAGTATCCCGGTTCCCGGTGGCAGTGCATTACAGCCATGATAAGAATGTAATCTGCTTCGATGGAGTATAGAATGGCATAAGGAAATACGCGCGTCAGATACCGGCGTACATTCTTTTCTAGTGGTTTCCATTGTTCGGGTTTTTCGACAATACGCTGAATAGCGTGCTCAATAGCGTCGATAAAACGCTGCCCGAGCCGGGTTGGCAGCCCTCATAATATCGGGCCGCATCTTGGTATTCTTCCAGAGCCTCGGGATGAAATTCATATCTCATTTTTTGATGGCTTGTCTGACTTGTGCCAAGGCGACATCACCGGGAATTGCTTGAACGCGGCCACTGCGAATTTCGTCTCGACGCCGACATGCTTCTTTTATCCAGAGTTGACGTATCTCCTCGTCTTCAGCGGGATCTAGGCTTTCCACTAATCTGTCAGCAAGAAGGGCGCGTGCGTCACTGGGAAGTGAAAGAGCTTCTTCTGCAATTTGCTCGACGGTTAATCTCATATAAACTCCTTTTTGCAATAAGGCTGAAAACCACAATTAAAACCATTTATAGCGATATATTACAGATGCGCGGTAACTTAGTCAATCGCAAAAACAGAGGGGCTGGGCGGCTTTAAAATGGAAGAAGTGTTACAAGCTTCCCGGAGACTTCAAGATGCACTTTCTGGTTCTCTATAAATCCATTCTCAGTAAGTACGCGTGCAAATGCAAGGCTGACTTTATTGCCGCGATTGTCTTTTAGATCTGGAGAAACCCAAACGACGGGCATTCTGGCGGTAGCCCTAAGCCCTGCGTCATATTGTTCCTTTCCCACATGAAGCCTGAAAGGAATTCTAACATTATCTTGGTAGGGTAGCGGCGAGGCGTTGCGCCGGTCTATTGCGATTTCCATGCGTTCAAGGTCATCTGCATAGAATTGTGAAAGTCCTCTAACCTGACCCTGCGGCATATGCCCCCTCTCCTTAAATTCAACCAGTGTATGATGGGACGGAAACCGCCCCGTCATTTCAAAAATATGTTGTTGGCGAGTTTAGTAAGAAGAATGCCTAACGTTCTGTTTGTTGTCTCACCCCCGTTTCGGCAGCACGGGGGCTTATAATACACTGTGATTATGGACCGATTTTAGGCCTGTCTGATCGCCCTGTCAAATATATTTAAAGCGTCTCTTGGATGCAATCAGGGTTGACGGTACTAGGTTTGTCCGGGGAAGTCATGCGGCGCTTGCTGCGGCCATTGCAAACAAAAAACTGGGCACCCAACCCCTGTGAAGGGTAGGTGTCCAGTTTTGAAAGTAATTGGCTCCCCGGTCGAGACGCTCAGCAAAACCATATTCCGTATGTTTTAGCCTTTATATGGCATCCCATTGCAAGAAACAACCATCCATCTTCTTTATTATTTCTGATGAACCAAGGCAGACACGAATCCGGAAAATCTCCATCTCTTTGAGATTGATTTCTCCTGATTTTGAGACTTTCACCTACTACTCCTTACAGCGATTCTCGCGAAATTCTGCGAACTACCAGTTGTACTTGATAATCCGCGGCTCAGGCGTTGTTTTTGTCAAAACACAGTGAAGACACGTTTATGCTAACACGTATTTACCTGTCTTATGGCCTCCTCGCCGCACAATGAGATCGCGCTCTAGAAGAGGTTTGATAATATGGTGCGCCCCAGCCCGAGTTGTAACACGAAGTTCCTTCATAATATCGTTGATGCCGAGCGGCGAGTTACGAAGGAGGGCCAGGAGCCTTTCCTGTTTCGGTGTCAATATCAGTTCTTCTCCCGGTTTCGCTCCCTGTATCGCCTGCACCCGCTTCCAAGCCTGGCCCAGGGCCTCAGCTGCGGCAGCTGCAACATATTCGATCCATCCGGAAAGGTTTCCGCCCGCCTCCTGGACTGAGCGGAGGATAGAAAAATATTTGTCCCGGTCTTCCCAGTAGACTTCGTCTATAGAGAAGATATGGTAGGTGTCGATTTTCCTCCGATAGAGCTCCCATGTGGCCAGAAGGCGACCCACCCGCCCGTTTCCGTCGCCAAAGGGGTGAATATGCTCGAACTGATAATGCAGAATAGCCGAGGAAATTACGGCAGGCAGGTCCTTGCCTTGAAAATTGACCCAATCGAGCAGCTCGGAGACCAGCCCGGGCACATCCTGATACCGCGGCGGCCTGTGTTGCCTGATCACGACCTGATAATCCCGGAACTTGCCAATGGGCTCTCGCTCGAGTGCATCCCTGCCGACGATAGCGTGCACCCGAAGGACGTCCTTTACGGTGAGGGCTTTCTTGCTGGAATGGGCGGTAATATAGCGAAGCGCGGCAAGATAGTTCAACACCTCGTTCTTATACCGGCGCTGGGCCATCGGCAAATCGCCGCCTTTTGACAGGATCTCAACCTCCCTAAAGGTCAGGGGATTCCCCTCGATAGCGGTTGACGTATGCGCCAGCCGGGCAAAGGCATCGCGCTCCAGGCGCGGCCTCCACTGAACGGACACCGGGGACATCTCGATCTTCGTCCTGAGCTCGGATATCTTTTCCAGAAGGCCGGCCGTACGGGAAGTTATCGTATATGCTGGTTTATATCCCATAATATCCTAGTTTCTGTTCGTATAGTATACGTTAAGCTATTAGTCAAGTCAAATTATATTTAAGGATCAGCAGAGATACAGCGGGACGGCCGGCGAACTTCGGAAAGGCACCTTCGCTGCAAACTTCAAGATATACTATTGGACATTCGAGAGATCCCAACTCTAAGAACTACAGGAAGCAGTTCTTGACCTATTTTTAATATGACTTTTTGTTTTAAATACTCAACGATAAAGCGAAGTCTGCATATTAAGGTTTGTTTTGCTGAGAGTCACAGATCAAAAAAATAAAGCCTGATTCTAATCAATAGAATCAGGCCTTTTATGTTTGGCTCCCGAAGCAGGACTCGAACCTGCGACATGGTGATTAACAGTCACCCGCTCTACCAACTGAGCTATTCGGGAATGATCGGTATGGCTTGGGAATGCATTAAATCAGGCTGGTATAAATACCATATATTGCGTGATATGTCAACGGGTTATTTACAGGGACGAAGGCAACGGTGTTGCGGTTTTTACGCCGACATGGGCGGCTCGCTCCAGCGCTACCCGCCCTCCTGTCCTTTTTTGAGCTCCATGATCACGAGCTTGGCAATGGCCTTCAAGGTATCAAACACGCCGGTGCCGTCGGTTGCAATAGCCTCGTAATCAGGGAGGCCGCGCGGATTAAGCGCTTTCTTCATTTCCTCGAGCGGCACGACATTCGGCAGATCGCGCTTGTTGTACTGGATGATGAAGGGGACCTTGTCCAGATTGTATCCCTGTTCGGCAAGATTGATGCGCAGGTTTTCCATACTCTCGATGTTGGCTTCCATGCGCTCGACCTGGGAATCGGCTACAAAGACGACGCCATCAACACCCTTCAGGATGAGCTTGCGGCTTGCGTCGTAGAATACCTGGCCGGGGACCGTGTAAAGATGAAAGCGGGTTTTAAAGCCGCGAATCTCACCGAGGGCGAGAGGAAGGAAATCGAAGAACAAGGTCCGCTCCGTCTCCGTAGCCAGCGAGATCATCTTGCCCTTGCTGTCCGGATTCGTTTTTTTGTAAATCCACTGCAGGTTGGTCGTCTTGCCGCACAGCCCGGGCCCGTAAAAGACGATCTTGCAGTTTATCTCTCTCGACGAATAATTGATAAAGGACATGAGACGGTAATTCCTCTCCTACCTGCTTTCAGGGATGATCGCGGCTGGGCTATCCGAAGAGTTTATCAATATCTTCGTCCGTTATTTCTGCGAAGGGAGAATCAGCGCTCTTGCCCGAACCCTTTTCTGTTTCCACCTTCTGGAGGAGCTGGCTGAAAATGCTCCCGAGGGCTTCCGCGCTCTTTTTTACCCGAAGCCGGACAAGGCCGAGCGATGACCGCTGATCGAAGATCACCACCAGGATCACACGTTGCCCGATGATGGAGATATGGATATTATCCCGCGCGCCCTCGTGGAACAGGATCGAGAATTCCTTTTCACCCAGGAGTTTGGCCATGCCGCCCGTGGCTGCGATATTGCCGGCGGTGAGCGACGCAAGCGAGGTGGTGTCGAGGTTTTCCGTCTCGCCGGTGGCCGCTATGAGCTGGCCGTTCTTGTCCACCAGGAACACGACTTTTGCGTTCGCCTGCTGCAGAAGGCGCTGAAGTTCCGCGTCTATCAGCTTGAATTCTTCATCATACATTACCAAGTCGGAACCCAGCATATATGCATCTCCTTCTTGAATTTGCGCGCCTTGAGCACTACGGGGCTATTAAACCACACTGACTTGCAGATTTCAAGGCTTTTTTTGAAACCATCCTGTAAGTAAAATAGCCGGGAAGACATCCCTCCCGGCTATGATCTTGGCCTAGTGCGGCAATAACAATCTAACTCTTGGACATCTCCTGGAGTTTCTTGAGGCTCTCCCAGTCCTGGTCAACAAGCTCCTGGAACCGGGCGAGTAATGCCTCGTTGCCAGGCGCAAAGAGATGCTTGAACCGGCCCTGGGGCTTGAGCCATTCAGTAATCGGCTTTTTCCTGTCCTTGGGATCGTAGTTGATGGTCCACTTTCCATCCTGCACTTCATAAAGCGGCCAATAACAGGTTTCAACCGCAAGCCGCGAAAGCAGGATCGAGTCATTCGTCTGCGACCTCCAGCCCCGGTTGCAGGGAGAGACGACGCCCATATAAGCCGGACCGTTCGTGGCCAGGGCCTTTCGTACCTTGGTCATGAGGTCTTTCCAGTTGTGAGGCGACGCCTGAGCAGCATAGGCCACGTTGTGCGCTGCCATAATGCGGGTAAGGTCCTTCCGGCGCTGCGTTTTTCCCTGGATCTTGGACCCCACCGGCTGGGTGGTCGTATCCGCGCCGAACGGCGTGGCGCTTGAGCGCTGGATGCCGGTGTTCATGTACGCACCGTTGTCGTAGCAAATATAGAGCAGCTGATGGCCTCGCTCCATGGCGCCCGAGAGCGCCTGGAAACCGATGTCGTAGGTGCCGCCGTCGCCCCCGAAAGCGATGAACTTCATCTCCTTCTTGAGCTTTCCCTGTTTTCGGAGCGAACGGTACATGGTCTCGATCCCGGAAGCCGTGGCAGCCGCGTTCTCAAAGGCGCTGTGCATCCACGGTACCTGCCACGCCGTATACGGGAACAGGCAGGTCGAAACTTCGAGACAGCCCGTTGCGTTCGCGATGACCACCGGTTCGTCAATGGCCATCAGGACCTGCCGAACGATAGTCGGGGCGCCGCAACCGGAACACATCCGGTGGCCGCCGGTAAGATGAACCGGCTTGTGCGTCAATGCTTTCAGGGTCAGGGGATTTTCCTGTGTCGGTGTACTCATTGTGTTCTCCTATAGGCGATATTCTGAGGATATCGAATGGGAAGTTATTTTCAGTTCCGGACCGTAATATACTCTTTTATCATTTTCGCCTTGCCTGTCTTCGCGACCTCAATCGTTTCATCGATCAGCTGGTCAACGTCAAGGGGCATCAGGTCCCTGCCGCCCAAACCGTAGACCTTGTTGAACAGCACGGGCCCGCGATGGGGCTGTACAGCCGACGCGATCTCCATGAAGAGTGGACCGTAGCCGCCGTAGGAATCGGCGCGGTCCATGACGCAGACGGCCTTGGCGTTCTTGAGAGCAGCGCCGACTTCCTCGTACGGGAAGGGTCTGAACACGCGGGGCTTGAGCAAGCCGGCCTTCACGCCCTTTTCGCGATATCGGTCAACCTCGTCTTTGATCGTACCCGCCGCGGAGTTGAGCGCAACAAGAACCACCTCCGCATCTTCGAGCCGGTAGGATTCGAAGAGATCGTATGTGCGGCCGAAAAGCCTGGCGAACTCTGCGGAAACATCGGAAATGACCTTCTTTGCGTTCAGCATGGCTTCGTGCTGGGCCCGCTTGTGCTCCATGTAGTAGTCCGGCAGCACCAGCGCGCCGATGCTCTTGGGGTGATCGATGTCGAGGAGGGGATCGATGGCGATGTAGTCGCCCACAAATTTTTTCACTTCAGCATCAGGGATGAACGTCATGCTCTCGATCGAGTGGCTGATAATGAAGCCGTCCATGTTGACCGCGATCGGCAGCCGAACGTCCTTGTGCTCGGCTATGCGGTATGCCATGATCGTATTGTCGTAAGCCTCCTGGGCGTTCTCGGAGAAGAGCTGGATCCAGCTGCAGTCGCGCATACCCATGCCGTCCGAATGGTCGCCGTGAATATTGAGCGGCGCTGACAGCGCCCGGTTCACCAGGGCCATCAGAATGGGCAAGCGATAGCCTGAAGCGATATGCAGCATTTCCCACATGAGGGCGAGGCCCTGTGCAGAGGTCGCTGTTGCCACGCGCCCGCCGGCTGCCGAGGCGCCGATGCAGGCGCTCATGGCGCTGTGTTCGCTCTCCACGAGGATCGTCTCGGTGTCCACCTTGCCGTCGGAGACGAACTTGGTAAAGGATTCCATGATGCCGGTCGATGGCGTGATAGGATACGCGGGCATCACATCGGGGTTGAGTTGGCGAAGCGCTTCGGCAACCGCCTGGTTGCCGGTAACCGCCACGATCTTGGTCGTCGTTGCTCCCATGTTATTTGCCCTCCTCTTCCATAACAATAGCTTTATTGCCTTTTTTCCCCGGGCATTCCATGGCGCAGACGCCGCAGCCCTTGCAGTGATCATAATCGAATCCCGTCATCTTTTCATCCTTGACGCTGACCGCGGAGTCGGGGCAGTAGATCCAGCAAAAGAGACATTGAATGCAGTTCTCTTCGATCCAGCGCGGCTTGAGCGAACGCCACGAGCCGGTCTTATATTCGTTTGCGTTGCCGGCCTTCAATATGGATCCGGCATGGGGCAGTTCATTCCAGTTCATCTGTTTCATCCTTCTTTTACCTCCTCGTACCCGCGCTTCACGGCGGCGAGATTCCCATCGATGATCTTCTGCGCAAATTTCTTCCCGAAGCTGCCTTTCACGTCATCGAGCAGCACATCCATGCCCACGATGCCCGTTGCCCTGTTAACTGCGCCGAGCATGCATGAGTTCGGCATGTTTCTTCCGATGGTCTCGACGGCGATCTTCGATGCGTCAACGGTAAAGACTTTTTGGGTCGGCTTGACCTTCAACTTCAGCCGCACATCCTTGGGATCCTTGCCCGTGTTGATGATGAATACGGCATCGTCCTTCGCACCCTCGGCCACGTTGATAGCATCGAGGAGTGTTGCATCCACGACCGCCACCACACCGGGGTTCAATACCGGGCAGTGCATCCTGAGAATCTTCTCGCTGACCCGGTTATACGCGCGGAGCGGCGCACCTGCGCGTTCAGGGCCGTATTCCGGGAACGCCTGCACGTTGCGGCCTCCGGAGAGACATGCATCTGCAAGCACTTTGGCCGCAGTAACCGTACCCTGGCCGCCTCTTCCGTGCCATCTGATCTCAATCATTTCTGCCATAAGAACCTCCAAATCATTGCGGATTGTGGATTGCGGATTGCAGATTGCAGATTGTACAACAAATCCGAAATCGAAAATCCGCAATCCGAGATTATCTTACATTTCCCTTCGTCCTTCAAGCGCCCGCTGAACGGTGTTCTCGTCGGCGTACTCGATGTCCCCGCCCACCGGGAGGCCATAGGCGATGCGGCTGACGCTGATGCCCAGCGGTTTGATCAATTTCGAAAGGTACAGGGCCGTAGTCTCGCCCTTTACCGTGGGGTTCGTGGCAATGATGACTTCTTTGATGTCGCCGGACCTGAGCCGCTCCAGGAGGCCGTCAATTTTGAGGTCCTCGGGACCGATGCCGTCGAGCGGCGAGATCGCGCCGAGCAAAGCGTGGTAGCGTCCCCGGAAGGTGGCGCTCTTTTCCAGGATGAGAATGTTGCTCGGCTCTTCCACAACGCAAATCCGGGTATTGTCCCGTCTCACGTCAAGGCAAATGCAGCAAATCTCCTCTTCGGTGATATTGTTGCAAACCGTGCAATACCGGCTGTTGTTCTTGAGGTCCAGGATGGCCTGGGCGATGCCCGCTGCTTCTTCGCGCGGCATGCCCAGAACGGCAAAAGCGAGCCGCTCGGCGCTTTTTCTTCCGATGCCAGGAAGCTTCATGAAGGCCCCGACCATCCGGCCCAAAGCCTTACCGGAGACCTCGGCAACCTGCGCCCCGGCTTTTCCTTGTCTTCTTCCCAGCGAGGCGGCCCGAGACGTTTGCTCCTGCTCATTCACTGCGCTGTCCTGTCTTGTTCACCTTGAATCGTATCAAGTTCGGATTTCGGATTGAAAAAAATCAGAAATCGATAATGCATAATTAGAACAACCCGGGCGGCAGCCCCATTCCCGCGGTAAGTTTGCCCATTTCTTCCTTCATCAGGTCCTGCGATTTTCTGAGGGCCTCATTCACTGCGGCAGTAACCAGGTCCTGCAGCATATCGATGTCCTTAGGGTCGACCACCGAAGGGTCTATCTTGATCGAAAGCACTTCCTGCCGGCCATTGCAGACCACGGTCACCATGCCGCCGCCGGAGGACGCCTCAACGGTTTTGCCCGCCGCCTCTTCCTGGAGCTTTTTCACCCGCTCCTGCATTTGCTGGGCCTGTTTCATGATATTACTGAGCATGTTTTTTGACATTGGCAACCTTATACAGAACGAAATAAAATTAAGAAAAAGGAATGATATAATAAAAGAATTTTTGCGGTTTTGCAAGCTAAATTGCGGGGTTTATGAATCTATAAAAAAAACAAATGATTTGTTGTTGGAATAGCGTGGGGCTCGTTTTTCAATCCGACGAATGGTCGTTTTCTATGACTTCTCCCTTGGGAAACACCCGGAGCACGTCCTGAATTGCGGGGTCTTGTTCCTCAGGCCCTGCTTTTTTCTGGCTTTTCGCCCTTGCCTCCGGCTTCGGGGCATCGGCAAGGGGCTGTACCTTTACACTCAGCTTCTTGCTCAGAATGCCTGCAACGACTTCTTCCAGGAGCATCCTGCTCTCCCGTTTTTCAACGAGTTCAACTTGAAAACTGGCGCCAGAGACGCCGATAACCAGTTCACTGTCCGTCATGCTCGTAATCGTGCTATGCGCGAGCGCTGATGCAAGGCCCGGTTTTTTCGACTTGAGCGCGGAGATGACTCCTCCCCAAAGGTCGCCATACTCTCCGCTCCCCAAGGCAACGACCTGCCGGGACGGCGGGACAAGAGCCTTCGGCGAAGCGGCATAAGGCGCGGCGCCTTCGCTGATTCGGTGGGCAGCAACAGGGGACTTTACCGGCAAAGAGCCGCCGCGGGCAAGTCTCGCCTCAAGCTCTTTCATGCGGCCCAGGACCTCGGAAAGAGGCTGCAAGGGAGCAATAGCACTGGCCTTCATCAGACCCACTTCCAGGGTGAAGCGCTGATGCGGGGACCAGCGCATGTCGTCAAGCGTCTTGGAGAGGCTGTCAAACAGCATGAGGAGGCGGTCGACATCCGCTTCAGCTGCCTGCTTTTTTATCGCATCGAGATCAACCATGGACAGCTCGATGATCTGGCCCGGATCCGACGCGACTTTCACGACCAGCAGGTTCCTCACATGTTCCACCGCGCCGGCCAAAAACTGACGCATGTCCTGCCCCTGCTCCAGTAACGCATCGATCTGCTTCAAAAGGCCGGCTGCGTCCCGTGCCAGGAGGCCCGTGGTGAACTGCAGAAGCGCCGGCTGGGCAACCGAGCCCAGCGTTGCCTGGAGGTCGTCGTCCTTGATCTCCATGCCGCTGTACGAGACCGCCTGGTCGAGTAAACTCTGTGAATCACGCATACTGCCTTCCGCAGCCCGTGCAAGCATGGCAAGTCCCGAATCGGATATGGTAATTCCCTCGGCAGCGGCAATCGTGCGGAGCCGCTCAATGATCTCGTGAAGCGCGACCCGTTTAAAACCGTAGCGCTGGCAGCGGGAGTGGATCGTGGCGGGAATTTTCTGCGGTTCGGTGGTGGCGAAAATAAAAATCACGTGCGGCGGCGGCTCTTCGAGGGTCTTCAAGAGCGCGTTAAACGCCTCGTTCGTGAGCATGTGGACTTCGTCGATGACATAGACCTTGTACTTGCCGCCCACGGGCGCATATTTGACGGCCTCGCGCAGCTCGCGGATGTGCTCGATACCGCGGTTCGACGCGCCGTCAATCTCGATAACATCGACGGAGGTGCCGGCTGTCGTCTCGATACAAGGATCGCATTTGCCGCAGGGCGTCGGCGTCGGGCCCTGGTCGCAGTTCAGCGCTTTGGCGAGAATGCGGGCCGTCGTGGTCTTCCCGACGCCGCGGGGACCGGAGAACAGGAAGGCATGGGCAAGCCGTCCCGACGTGATCGCGTTCTGGAGCGTTCGCGTAATGTGCCCCTGTCCGACCACATCCTCGAAAACCTGGGGCCTCCACTTTCTGGCAAGCACCTGGTAGCTCATAGCACCCTCACATCAACCCACATAAATCAATAATCAATGCTGAATTAACCACGGATGAACACAGATAATAACCGATGGATGAAAGAAAATATTTCATTGAAATTGAGCGGGGAAATTTACATAAAAATAAAAGGCTCATAAACCCGGGCGCTCCTGCGGCACACCTGGAACCCGTTTACCGCTGCTTCCTTCCGGACCTGACGGGATTCACGGGACCGCGGTTGCGCAGGACCCGGGCTCATGAGCGCGAAAACTACAGTTCAGCGTAAAAAACAGTCTGTTTCTTTTCACTTTTCACCCTGAACTTAGAACTATTGTTAATATGGCGGAGAGGGTGGGGTTCGAACCCACGTTAGGTTTCCCTAAACACGCTTTCCAAGCGTGCGCCTTCAGCCGCTCGGCCACCTCTCCGGTTTCTACTTATGTTATGTACTCTGAACTACGCTTTTATGGCGGAGAGGGGGGGATTTGAACCCCCGGTGGAGTTACCCCCACAACAGTTTTCGAGACTGCCGCCTTCAGCCACTCGGCCACCTCTCCGAATTTTGACCTGAGAGCCCCTATTTCTGCCTGAGCTTCTCAAAAAAACCCTGAAGCATCAAGCGGCACTCAGCCTCGAGCACTCCCGGCGTAATCCGGTAGTTATGATTTAACCGTCCGTCCCGAACGACATCATATACCGACCCGAGGGCGCCTGCCTTCGGATCCCGGCATCCGTATACCAGCCGATCGACCCTTGCAAGCACCAAAGCGCCGGCGCACATGAGGCACGGTTCCAGGGTCACATACACCGTGGCATCGTGAAGTCGCCATCTGCCAAGGCGGGCCGAAGCTTCGCGGACCACGAGAAGTTCTGCATGGGCCGCGGGGTCCTGCCAGGTCTCGCGCATGTTATGCGCCGTAACGACACATTCATGGTTGATGACCAGTACGGCACCGACCGGGGTCTCGCCGATAGCAGCCGCCTTCTCCGCTTCGGCCAGAGCCATGCGCATGAAATACTCGTCGCTCTTTTGCCCCGATGTCGCTTTCATGATCCGTTGATACGAGGGCGTCTCCGTACTTCGCGATTTAAATGGTGCGCCCAAGAGGATTCGAACCTCTGGCCTACGGATTCGTAGTCCGTTGCTCTATCCAGCTGAGCTATGGGCGCAAATAAAGTGCACAGATGCGCGCTTTACGCATCTGTGCCTCATCGTGTGTGTTTCGGTCTCACGAGCCGTTGTTGTTACTTTGCAACTCCGCCCACAAGCAGGATGGCTATTTTTTCGTGTTCAAAGGGATGCACGTCGGGGTGCATGGAATACAGCCAGCCCTTCCACTCCGGTTTTCCCGGCTCCTGTATGACTACCTGAACTGCCGGATTGTTCGGTTTATCCGTTGCCGAGGTGATTTCCTTGTCGGTCATCCGGAAGTCAGGCAGGAACGCAAGTACCTTGATTTTCACCTTCGTCTTCGGAATTGCCAGGTCTGATCCCACGGCAATGGTGTATTCCTTCGAACCCTTGGTGGCCTTGTCCGTAATGGCTATTTTTACGGCTTTCCATTTGGCTTTCACGTCCTTCGGAACGACGACCGTCCGTTCTACTTTGGGCGTGCCCGGCATCCCGTTTTCCATGCCAGGGTGTCCCGGCGGCAATTGGGGCGTTGCTTCCTTCTTTTTGCATGCCCCGAATGAAACGGCTAGAATCAATACGGCGATGATTATTCCGAGCTTCTTCAGCATTGTTCAATTCCCTCCTTAAACTATTTTAAATCGGGCACGACCTGCCTTGCACATCCAGCTAAAATGGCGGAGAGGCCGGGATTCGAACCCGGGGTGGAGTCACCCCCACAACTGCTTAGCAGGCAGCTGCCTTCAGCCGCTCGGCCACCTCTCCGTGCAACGATAGTTCAAAGGACTCAGTTCCGAGTTCAGAGCAGAATTGGCCCGGCTTTTTCCGCCGCGCCGCACTCTGAACTTTTAACTCAGTACTTTACTATTTATGGCGGAGAGAGAGGGATTCGAACCCCCGGAGCTTTCGCTCAACGGTTTTCAAGACCGCCGCCTTAAACCGCTCGGCCATCTCTCCGTTAACGATTGTAGATTGCGGATTTTTTATGCCGCCTTCGGCAATCCGAAATTCCCAATCATGGCTTCCCATCTCTCCGGACGATCCTGTCCGCCCCGCCCATATACGGCCTGAGCGCCTCCGGTATGATCACGGTGCCGTCAGACTGCTGATAATTCTCCAGGATAGCCACAACGGTCCGGCCGACTGCAAGGCCCGACCCGTTCAGCGTGTGCACAAGCTCCGTTTTTTTCCCGCCCTTCGCCTTGTAGCGGATGTTCCCGCGACGGGCCTGGAAGTCCTCAAAATTGGAACAAGACGAAATCTCGCGATACTTGTTCTGGGCAGGGAGCCAGACCTCGATATCGTAGGTCTTTGCAGAAGAAAAACCCATGTCTCCGGTGCAGAGCACAATCACGCGGTAGGGAAGTCCCAGACGTTTCAGCACTTCCTCCGCATTGGCGGTCAGTTTCTCCAGTTCGTCGTAGGACTCCTCGGGCTTCGAGAACTTCACCAGCTCGACCTTGTTGAACTGGTGCTGCCGGATGAGGCCCCGCGTGTCCTTGCCGTACGATCCCGCCTCGCGACGGAAGCAGGGCGTATAGGCCGCATAAAGCACCGGGAGACTCTCTTCAGCGAGGATCTCGTCCCGGTGAATATTGGTCACCGGAACTTCCGCCGTGGGGATCAGGAAATAGGTCCCGTTTTCTACTTTGAAAAGTTCGTCCTCGAACTTCGGCAGCTGGCCCGTCGCGGTCATGCTTGTCTTGTTCACCATGAACGGCGGCAGCACTTCCAGATAGCCGTGTTCCGTGGTGTGCAGGTCGAGCATGAAGCTGATCAATGCCCGCTCGAGCCTCGCACCCATGCCTTTGTAAAGAGCAAAACGGGCTCCCGTAATCTTGGCAGCCCGGTCGAAATCGATAATGTCCAGGTATTCAGCCAGGTCCCAGTGCGGTTTCGGCTCGAATGAGAACTTCGGCGGCTCTCCTCCATGCGGGGACCACCGTCTCATTTCCACATTGTCGTTCTCATCTTTGCCGTCGGGAACCGAAACATGCGGCAGGTTCGGAATCGTGAGCAGGATATTCCGCTGGGCCTCTTCAGCCTCGCGGGTGCTGTTCTCAAGCGCGGTTATCGTATCGCCCACCGCGCGCATTTCAGCGACCTTGTCCTCCGCAGGCTGGCCGGACTTTTTGAGCCAGCCGATCTCCTCGGAGACTTCATTCCGTTTGCGGCGGAGGGTCTCGATCTCCTGCTGGACAGCGCGCCGCTTGGCGTCCAGTGCGAGAAATTCCGTCAGATCGAGGCTCACACCGCGCCGCAACAACCCGGCCTTTACTGCTTCTGCGTTCTCCCTGACAAACCGTAAATCAAGCATTTACAGTATCATTCTCCTCTTCTGTTGTCAATAACTTTTCTTGATGATCCTGTTCTCGAGCGCCCTAATCTTGATCTGAATGGCCTCCGGATTCGGATAGACAGGCTCGATCTCTTTGTACAGCGCAAGGGCCTCGTTCAGCTTGTCGCCGAGCTCAAGGCATTCGGCAAGGGCGAAGGTGGCCTTGATCTTGAGCTCCTTGTCCCCATTCTGTTCGAGCGCCTTTCGGTAAAACTGCTCCGACGCTTCCAGCTCGCCTTTCGAGAACGCCGCCGTACCGAGCCTGAAGTACGCAAGCCTCGACTGCGACCCGTTGGGAAACTCCGCAACCTGACGCATCCAGATCGCCCGAGCTTCTTCTATTTTGCCGATGCGGAACAGACATTCGGCAAGACTGAAGAGGCTCTTTTCACGGACCTCCCGGTTCGAGTATTCAGCGGCCTTGCGATATTCCCCGATGGCTCCATTGTAGTCATTGTATCCCAGCTCGTAAATCTGGGCGATATACCACTGGGCATAGGGCGCCATGTCGCGGTGCGGATAGGTCTTCAGAAGCAGCCGCAGGGTCTGGAGCGCCTTCTCGGTCTCCCCGAGATAGAGAAACTGCGTTACGCCGGCCCAGTAGAGCGCATCGTCCGCCTTCGGGCTGTAGGGGTGCTCTTTGACCAGTGCAAAATACATGTTGACCGCAGCCGGGTAATCACCGGCGTTCCAGCGCTTGGTCGCGTTTTCATAATCGTTGTTCGCGGCCTGGTCAAAAACATCGCATCCCGTGAGGAGGATTCCCAGCAGGAGAAGAACAAAAAACTTTTTCATGACGCACTGATGTCCTGGCCGGCAGGGGGGTCAGAGACGTTCTTGTCCGTTACAATGTCTTTCTCGTCTTCGCGTTCCACCAGCTTGGCAAAACTGACCACTTTATCCGCCCCTTCGATGTCGAACAGACGAACGCCCTGCGTATTTCTGCCCTGGACCGAGATGTCTTTGGCCCGGATGCGCAACACTTTACCGTTTGACGTGATAAGGATGATCTCGTCTTCCTCGGAGACTTGCGCCATACCGGTCACTCGGCCGTTCTTTTCCGTGATCTTGATCGTGATAATGCCCTTGCCGCCGCGGCCCTGGCTGCGGTAGTCCTCGAGGGTGCTCCGCTTGCCGTAGCCTTTCTCGGTCACGGTCAGGATCGTGGAATCGTCGCGCACGATCTCCATGCCCACGACCTCGTTGCCCTCTTCAAGCCGGATGCCGATCACGCCCTTGCCAATGCGGCCAATCTCGCGCACATCGTTCTCGGTGAAGCGGATCGACAGGCCGTCCCGCGTGCCGAGGAACACGTCCCGCTTGCCGTCGGTGACCTCGGCCGAAATGAGTTCGTCACCCTCTTCGAGCGTGATTGCGATGATGCCCGACGGACGGGGATGGCTGTAGGACTCAAGTTCCGTCTTCTTGATAATGCCCTTCTTTGTGGCCATGAGGATGAAATGGTCAGGCGTGAACGCGCGAATCGGAAGCGCCGCGGTAACGCGCTCGTCCTGGCTGATCTGGATCAGGTTCACGATGGCCTTGCCCTTGGCCTGCCTGCTCGCTTCGGGAATTTGGTGCACCTTGAGCCAGTACACCCGGCCCTTGTTCGTAAAGAAGAGGATATAGCTGTGCGCCTTGGCGGTAAAGAGCCGCTCGACAAAATCCTCTTCCTTGGTCTCCATGCCGATCTTGCCCTTGCCGCCGCGCTTCTGCGCCCGGTAGTTGGTGAGCACATTACGCTTGATATATCCCGCATGGGAGATCGTGATGACCATCTCCTCGTCTTTGATCAGGTCCTCGATGTCGATCTCCGAGGTTGCGGCGACGATCTCGGTCCTCCGGACATCGCCGTACTCGGCTCTGATGGCAAGAAGCTCGTCCCTGATGATCTTCATCACCAGGGCGTCGCTTGCCAGGATCTCGTTCAGGCGCGCGATTTCTTTCAGGACCTCTTCGTATTCGGAGATGATCTTGTCGCGCTCAAGACCCGTAAGCCGCTGGAGCCGCATTTCGAGGATGGCCTGGGCCTGGATCTCCGAAAGCTTGAATTCGCGCACCAATCCCGTCTTTGCTTCCTCCGGGTTCGCCGACGCCTTGATCAACGCGATGACGGCATCGAGATTATCGAGCGCGATCTTAAGGCCCAGGAGAATATGAGCGCGTTCTTCGGCCTTCTTGAGATCGTACTTGGTTCTCCTGACCACCACTTCCCGGCGGTGTTGGATAAAGTTCGACAGGAGCTTCTTCAGGTTCAATACCCGCGGCTGGTTGTTCACGAGCGCCAGCATGATCACGCCGAAGGTGGACTGCATGGCCGTGTGTTTGTAGAGCTGGTTCAGGATCACCGTCGAGATCTCGCCTTTTTTGAGATCGATCGCGATCCGCATGCCTGCACGGTCGGACTCGTCGCGGATCTCGGAAATGCCGGTAATCTTCTTTTCCTGCACCAGTTCCGCGATCCGCTCCAGAAGCCGCGCCTTGTTCACCTGATAGGGGAGCTCGGTCACGATGATGCTCTCGCGGTCTCCCCTGCCTTCCTCAATGACCGCCCGCGCACGCATCTGGACAATACCGCGGCCCGTCATGTAGGCCTGGCGAATTCCCTCGTAGCCGTGAATAAAGCCGGCCGTGGGAAAGTCCGGTCCCTTGATGGAACCCATCAGTTCCGGGATCGTGACCTCGGGATTGTCGATCATCATGACAAGGCCGTCGACAACCTCGGAAAGATTGTGGGGCGGGATGTTCGTGGCCATACCCACGGCAATACCCGCGGAGCCGTTGATCAGGAGGTTCGGCACCCGCGTCGGAAGCACCGAGGGCTCGACGGTGGTATCGTCGAAGTTAGGAGTAAAGTCCACTGTCTCCTTGTCGATGTCCGCAAGCAGTTCTTCCGCTAATTTTGTGAGCCGCGCCTCGGTATACCGGTAGGCCGCGGCCGGATCGCCGTCCACGGAGCCGAAGTTTCCCTGTCCGTCGACCAGCGGGTAGCGCATGTTAAAATCCTGCGCCATCCTGACCATGGTGTCGTAGACCGCGCTGTCGCCGTGCGGATGATATTTCTTCAGCACTTCACCCACCACGCCCGCGCTCTTTGAGTACTTCTTATTGTGCAGGAGGCCTTCCCGGAACATGGCGTAGAGGATGCGCCGGTGCACGGGCTTCAAGCCGTCCCGCACGTCCGGCAGCGCCCGGCCCACGATCACGCTCATGGAGTAGTCGAGGTAGGAGGTTTTCATCTCCTGCTCGATATTGATCTGCGATTTTATCTCTTGAGGTTCCATAATTATAATTTCCGTTTTTCGACCGCCGGCGCACCAGGCAAAGATATGCCCGCCTCAGTTACGGCAAACAGCAACTCGATTGCCTTTGCCCGCACTAAATGTCCAGGTTCTTCACTTCCAGAGCATGGCGCTGGATAAACGCTCTGCGCGGCTCTACGGCATCGCCCATAAGGATCGTAAAGATCTCGTCCGCTTTGACCACATCCTCGATCGTGACCTGGAGAAAGGTCCGCTTCTCCGGGTCCATCGTCGTCTGCCAGAGCTGCTCCGGGTTCATCTCACCCAAACCTTTGTACCGCTGGATGGCAAGGCCTTTTTTCCCGAGCTCCAGCACGAAGTGAACAAGTTTGCCCGTTTCCGGGAAACTTTTTTCCTCGCCCTTTTCGCGAATCCTGTAGGGCGGCCCGCCCAGGCCGAGGATCGCCGGCGACAGGCTCTGAAGCTCCCGGAATTCCGGGGACGTGATGAAGTTCTCGTCGAACACGATGCTCGATATCGTCGCATCCCATCGCGTATCGAACCGGAGCTTATAGGCATCATGTTCTTCGTCCTTCTCGATGGCCCATTCGATGGTTGTCTTGGGATGATGGCTCCTGAGATACCGTTCGATGGACGATGCGACCTCTTTCAGCTTGGCTTCGTCCTTGAGGACGGTCTTGCTGAACGTTTTGTCCAGAAGGAGCACACGAAGAACGATCGTGTCAAGCCGCTTCCGCTTGAATTTATCGAGGTTCTTCTCGAACTGCACCAGCTTCTTCAAGGTCGAGATGAGCCGCTCGCCGGTCAGGTAGGACTCCTGTTCCGGCGAGTAGAGCTCCATGTCCTCTGCAGCGAGGTCGAGGAGGAAGTCCTCCATGCGCGAGTCGTCCTTGATGTAGCGTTCAGTCTTGCCGCGTTTGATCTTGAAAAGCGGCGGCTGCGCGATGTAGAGATAGCCCCGTTCGATGATCTGCACCATCTGGCGATAAAAGAACGTGAGAAGGAGCGTCCGAATGTGCGCGCCGTCTACGTCGGCGTCGGTCATGATCACGATCTTGTGGTACCGGAGCTTGGCAATGTCGAACTCCTCGACGCCGATCCCGGCGCCCAGGGCGGTAATGAGCACCTTGATCTCGTCGGAGGAAAGCATCTTGTCGAAACGGGCCTTCTCCACGTTCAGAATCTTGCCTTTGAGCGGAAGGATAGCCTGGTTCTTCCGGTCCCGCCCCTGCTTGGCCGAGCCGCCTGCCGAGTCTCCCTCGACGATGAAGAGCTCCGAAAGAGCCGGATCCTTTTCCTGGCAGTCGGCGAGCTTTCCCGGGAGCGATGTGGAGTCGAGCACTCCCTTACGACGGGTCAACTCCCGAGCCTTGCGCGCCGCTTCTCGTGCGCGCGCTGCATTCAGCCCCTTCTCCGCCACTTTCCGCGCGACAAGGGGGTTTTCTTCGAGGTAGGCGCCGAGCGTTTCGTTCATCATGGCCTCGACGATCCCTTTGACTTCGCTGTTGCCGAGCTTCGTCTTGGTCTGGCCTTCGAACTGCGGGTTCGGCAGTCTCACGCTTACGACCGCGGTCAGCCCCTCGCGCACGTCCTCGCCCGAAAGGGCCTCGGCCCCGTTCTTTAAGAGCCCGCTCGAGACCGCATAGGCATTCACCGTGCGGGTGAGGGCCGCCTTGAACCCCACGAGGTGGGCGCCGCCTTCGTGGGTATTGATATTGTTCGCGAAGGAAAAGACCTGCTCCACATAGCTGTCGTTGTACTGAAAGGCGATCTCGACAAAAATACCCTCGCGCTCTTTTGAGAGATAGATGGGGGCGGGGTGGAGCGGGGTCTTGTTCTTATTCAAGTACTCGATGAACGAAGCGATGCCGCCTTCATAAAAGAAATTTTGTTTCTTGCCGGAGCGTTCGTCCGTGATCGAGATCTTGAGGCCCCGGTTCAGGAACGCAAGCTCGCGGAGCCGCTGCGACAGGATGTCGTAGCTGTACTCCCGGTCCTCGAAGATCTGGAAGTCGGGCTTGAAGGTGATCTTGGTGCCCGTCGTGGTGGTGGTGCCGGTCACGGCGAGCGGCGCCTGCGGGTTGCCGCGTTCGTAGCGCTGCTGGAACACCTTGCCGTTCTGCTTGATCTCGAGGTCGAGCCATTCCGAAAGGGCGTTCACCACGGACACGCCTACGCCGTGAAGCCCCCCGGAGACCTTGTACACATCGCTGTCGAACTTGCCGCCTGCGTGGAGCACGGTCAAGGCCACCTCGGCCGCGGACCGCTTTTGGATGCTATGCATCTGCGTGGGGATGCCCCGGCCGTCGTCGATCACGGTGATGCTGTTGTCCACGTGGATGATCACGTCGATGTTCTTGCAGAATCCGGCCATGGCCTCATCCACGCTGTTGTCCACGATCTCGTAGACGAGGTGATGAAGCCCGACGCTCCCGGTGCTGCCGATATACATGGCAGGCCGCTTACGCACAGCCTCAAGACCTTCGAGCACCTTTATGCTGTCTGCAGTATATTCCATCCACTCCTCGCAAAAAGAGGGATTTGTCCGTATCGGATCAATCCCTCGCTCCAAGAACAAATTTCAAATGACAATCGCACAAGCTCCACTCTTCAAATCACAAACTCCCTACGTCATTGCGCTTGGGTCACGGGTACCCTGAAGCGTGCCGGAGATGCGGCGTCCGGGACCCGGAATGTTCCCTACACCCGCATGGGCATGACGACGCACTTGTAATGCTCGTCACCCTCTTCCGTGATCAGGCAGGGACTTAAGGCGTCGTTCAGTTCCAAGGCGATCGTCTGCCGGTCCATGGCCGACAACACGTCCATAAGGTAACGCGAATTGAAGCCGATGGCGACGCTGTCGCCTTTGTAGTCCACGGCAAGCTCTTCGCTCGCCTCGCCTACTTCCGGGTTGTTCGTGGAGAGAATGAGCCGGCCTTCCTCAAGCTGCATCTTTACCGCGTTCGTCTTTTCCTTGGACAGGATCGAGACACGCTTCACCGCATGCGTAAACACGTCTTTGGCGATGGTGACTTTTTTCGTGCTCTTCGCCGGCACTACCTGAAGGTAGTTGGGGTAATTGCCGTCGATAAGCTTCGATACCATGACCAGCCCGTCCCGTTTGAACAACGCATGGTTCTTGCTGAAGCCCAGCCGGAGCTCGCCCTTGGGAGAGTCCTCCTCAAGGATACGCCTGAGTTCCAGCATGGCCTTTTTGGGGATGATGAGGCTCTCTTCCTTGTGCTTGGCGTCAATCACCCGGTCGATCATCGAAAGCCGATGGCCATCCGTGCCGACCATGCGGATATTGAGGCCCCCCTTGACCTGGGACATGTGCACGAACAAACCGTTCAGCACATACCGGGCATCGTTCTCCCCGACGGAGTAGAGCGTTTTTTTGATCATGTCCCGAAGGATTTCGCCGTCGATTGCGATCATGCCCTCTTCGGCCACATCGGGAAGGGAGGGATATTCGTCCTTGGGCAGCCCGACGAGCTTGAACTGGGACCGGCCCGAGATGATCTTGACCCAATTGCCGTCTTCAACCTTGATCTGCAAATCTTCCGCGGGAAGCTCCCTGACGATCTCGTACATTTTCTTGGCGGACACCGTGACGGCCCCGGGTTTTTCAACTTCTGCCGCATAGCGGCCGCGCAGCCCGATCTCGAGGTCCGTGGCGACAATCTCAATACTGCTGCCTTCGGCGATCAGAAGCATGTTCGAGAGAATGGGCATGGTGTTCTTTTTTTCCACAACGCCCTGGATCCTCTGCAGCCCCTTCAGGATTTCCTCTTTCTTGATTGTAAGTTTCATCGGGGAAGCCTCCTGTCACGTCGTAGAATGGTATCAGAAAACCGGCCAAATAGCAATAAGTTTTTACTTGTTTTTATCATTTAGTTTCAATGTTTTATCTGTCTAATTAACATCTCGATTTTTGCTTTCAAATCCGGGTCTTTTTCTTTTTTTTCTTCGGTGACTTTGCAGGCGTGAATGACCGTGCTGTGGTCCCTGCCGCCGAAAAAATTTCCTATTTCCGGCAACGATGAATTGGCAAGAGTGCGGCAGAGATACATCGCCACTTGTCTCGGCAACACCACGGCCTTGGTGCGGCGCTTTGACTTGAGGTCCGAGATCTTTACACCGAACGACTCAGCCACGACCTTCTGGATCAGGTCGTTCGTGATCGTTTTTTCCCTGCTGTCGAGCAGATACTTGAGCTCGTTCTTTGCCAGCTCCTGGGTGATCTCGGTATTCGTGAGCGACGAGACGGCGCCCAGCTTGACCAGTCCGCCTTCGAGCTCCCTGATGTTGCTCTTCATCATGGAGGCCAGAAAGTGGGCCACGTCGTCGGGCAAACGTATGCTCCAGAAATCCGCTTTCTTCCGGAGGATGGCGATGCGGGTCTCCAGGTCCGGCGCCTGGATGTCCGAGATCAGCCCCGACTCGAACCGCGAGCGGAGGCGCTCTTCGATGTCGGGAATTTCTTTGGGCTGGCGATCGCTGGTGAGGACGATCTGCTTTTGCGCTTCATAGAGAGCGTTAAAGGTGTGAAAAAACTCTTCCTGCGTCCGCTCTTTTCCGGCAATGAACTGGATATCGTCGATCAGCAGCACGTCCATGTTCCGGTATTTCTGACGAAACTCCTCCATCCGCTGGTGGCTCATGCGATTTATCAGTTCGTTCGTGAACTGCTCCGAGGACAGATAGGCAACCTTTGTTCGCGGAGATTTACCCTGGATGTGATGTCCGATCGCATTGATCAAATGGGTCTTGCCCAGTCCCACGCCGCTGTAAATGAACAACGGATTATAGGCCCGGCCCGGCGCGTCCGCCACGGCCTTTGCCGCCGCATGGGCAAACTGGTTGCTCGGCCCGACGACAAAAGTGTTGAAGGTGTATTTTTTTTCGAACAGGCCGATTTTCTCTTCCCGACCTTCTTTTTTTTCTTCTTTTGCATGACGAGTTGTTTTTTTCGCCACCTTCGGCTGAACAAAAAACTCGATGTCCATGTCATCGCGCTTGGTAACTTCGCGGATAACCTCGGTTACCGTGCTCCAGTGATGTTCTTTAATCCAGTCCCGATGGAATTTACTCGGGACTTCTATCAAAAGCCGGTTGCCCTCAATCGAAAGGAGCTTCGACTGGCTGAACCAGGTATCGTAACCCTGCTTAGACATTCGGTTTTCTATCAGCAGGAGAATTTCTTCCCAAACTTTTTCCTGATCCATGCCATACCCCAAAAATACCCCGAAAAACCTGCTCGGTTACAAACATGCTTATCCACACCTGTGGACAATGCAATTTATATCATTTATTCAATTGATTATGAGTTCGTTCGGAGGCCTATTGTCTGCTTTTTGAAACCCTATTTTTGCTTGATTTCTTGTTGCCCTTATGAATCGTACTAAGCACGCATCTTGCACAACAGGGGGCCGCGGGAGGCCGCTTGATCCAGCGGGCCAAACTATACCAGAACCCGGACTTTCTGGCAAGGTATTTTTATCCACAGGCATGGTCTTGACGGGTTCCTGTGCCTTGTGTTGTCCAACAAAACAAATCCGCAATGAATCTGTTTATCAGGTTCACGACAGCAACAGAAGCGCTTTTCGCTTGAGCAAAAATGACAGCATCGAGAAAGACCAATCATCGTGACGGCGGTTTCAAGTAATTAAAAAATTGCTTGACTTCGCAACTCTAGAACGGTATTATAAAACACTTGTTTCAATGATGAAGATGAACGAATATCGCTTATAACTTTTTCCGGAGGTGATAAAAATGTCAGCAGATGTGAAGGCCGATCAGGTTCTCGATGCAAAGGGTTTGAGCTGTCCTCTCCCGATTTTGAAAACAAAGAAAGCGGTGGAAGCACTTTCAAAGAATCAGGTGTTAAAAGTAGAAACCACGGATCCGGGATCAAAGAATGATATGGCTTCCTGGGCAAAAAGAACGGGCAATGAGATCCTGAAAGTTGAAGAGGGATCGGGGACATTCACGTTCTTTATCAAGAAAACCGCATAAGGAGAAAAAATGGCAAACAAGAAAATGACAATTATTGCATCGAAGGGTTCGCTGGACATGGCTTATCCTCCCTTGATCCTTGCCACCACGGCAGCAGCCATGGATGTTGATGTTACGATATTCTTCACGTTCTTCGGTCTCGACATCATAAAAAAGGGCAATGCAGACAATCTGAAAATCTCACCCATCGGAAATCCGGCAATGCCGATGCCGATACCCATCCCGACGTTGGTCGGGTCGCTCCCCGGCATGGAAGCCATGGCGACCTCCATGATGAAATCCATGTTCAAGAAGCACGGCGTTGCATCGATCGGAACGCTGCTCGACCTCGCCAAGGAGAGCGGTGTTAAACTCATAGCCTGCCAGATGACCATGGATGTCATGGGCGTCAAGCAGTCGGACATCGTGGACGGGGTTGAGTTCGGCGGCGCGGCCATGTGGCTGGATGAAGCTTCTGATTCACAGATCAATCTGTTCGTGTAAGCCGCAGATCAAAAATATGATGCGTTATTGAAAACCGGTTCTGCAAACAGAACCGGTTTTTTGTTTTCTCGGCCTTCTCCTAAAATATTTTTAATATAGGGTCGCCTCTCAGAACTCATATCTCATCTGTGTATATACATTGTCATTCTTTGCAAATTGCCCGAATTGGCTCCACGGCTTGCCGCCACCGAAGACGTTGCCTCCCATTGCAAGCCAAATGGCGTCCGTCAGATTATACTTCACCTCGGGATTCAGCATGTAATCTCCATCCGACAAACCGTAAAACGTAAAGAAGGACAGCCTCAATGTCTGGTTCATCAGAAACTGAGTGAGCCGCATTGTCGCAAGCTGATGGAGATGTTTCTCTTGCGGGAAACCGGCGGGCAGGTTTTGAACATAGGCTGAATAATCCTGCATGTATTCGCCGTAGTACTGAAGCCCCAGCGTGAAGTCCTCCCAGAGCTGTCGTTGATACCCGATCAAATACCGCGTTTGCGAGTTGGGAATCATCGGATCAGTACCGTGCCTGTCCTGACTCGAATCGTAGTAACCGGCTTCGAGGCTCACGACGCCCTCAAAGGCCTTGCCCTGGGAACTCGCACCGTAGACATTGAGCTTGGGATAAAAAAGTGTAAGCTTTGTGGGCGTTACCGGGTTGTCGGGCATTATCGACGGCTGCCGTGAGTATCCGCGATAGTAATATAATGATGTATCGAATCCGGCCACGTCGCGGTATATACGCATTGCCGTTTCCGCCTCATGGAGGTCTCTGTACGGACCTTGCGCTTCCCTGTTCGTAATGCCCGCCATAGGATCGAACATCCAGAATCTTGTCGGGTCAGGGTAATTGTTCGGTTCGAAATACGGGATGGCGATAAGTTCGATTGACGCAAATTCCGGATAGAGACCGATCTTTGCGCCGTCAACGCCCTTTTTCAGATACTCCAGCGGTCTGCCTGAGAAGAACGCGGCGTAGTCTTTCGGGAATATGTCATTAATAAACAGAAGATCGCCGACACCCCAGGTGACGATCTGCCGACCGACGCGCGCGTCCCACTTCTCCGCAGTAAAGTCGAAATACCCTTCCCGGAGTTCCGTAGACGCTTTTTTATCCAGGTTGTCATAAAAAGCATCTTCCTTCACAAGTAAGTGAAAAGGATCCGCGGCCGCGTCGAGTTTAAGTTGCGCCCGCTCCTCCGACAATTTATAGTCTTTGCCGTCGGGGTCGTCGGTAACGGTATCTCTTGCGTAGTTTCCCTGAACAAATCCATGCAGGGAAACGTCGCCTGCTGACGCTGTGGAACAGGTAATAATCACAAGCGCAAGACCAAGAACCGATTTCACAACATTCTCGTTCATTTACACTCCCTGAGATTTTATCGCGCGAATGCAGACGAAACCCGCGTTTTCAACCAACCGGTCATAAGCGATTTCATCATGAGGTTGATCGGACGGAGGCAAACAGAGCGCTGAAGAATAACGATCAATCTTTAGCCCTGAACCTGCTATCAACGATTCGGCCTCTTCGATACGGTAAAAACGGGCCTCCTGGTAGATAGGATGCCCTTGCGCTTTCTTTGTTTCATACAACTGTCCCCAAGGACTTTCTTTGTTGATCATTCCCACGATCAACGCCCCATTCCTCTTTAAGACTCTTTTCGCTTCGGACAGCACCGCTGCCGGATCAGCAACAAAACAAAACGTAAAAAGGATAAAAACAGCGCCGAAGGACTCATTGCCGAACGGCAACGCCTCGGCTCCTCTCTGCAAAACCCTGACTCCCCGGCTTTCAGCTATTTCAAGTTCCTTTGCAGAAGGATCTATGCCAAGGTCAATTCCCAGCGCTTTTGCAAACCTGCCGGTGCCGACGCCGACCTCCAGAAAAGGACGTTCAATGCCTCTCATTAAAAATCGAACTGCCTCAACTTCAACCCTGAACAGTTTTTTCCCCACAGGGCTGTCGAACCACCTGTCGTAGTCTTCAGCGCGCTGATCGAAGACCGAGACCGCACCTGTCATTCGATCATCCTCCTTGGCGGCTGTTTGAGATAGCGTTCTGAAAAGAGGCTGTCCTCGACGCCGATATTGTAATCTACCTTCGTGAACGTCACTTCCGTGATATGACCGCTCTGGACGTTCTTCATCGTGCGTTTCGTCACGGTGGGGATGCCCTTCACGTCCCTGATCTCGTCGGCGGTGAATGCCTTATAAAGATCTCCTTTTTTGTCGTAGTATTCCTCTTTGAGCGGCAGAAAGCTCGTTTTGTCCACCCATGATAGTTTGTATCTGTAATCCACGTCGTCTACCTTGGGCGTGCTCTTGACCACGACGCAGTCCTTTGCGCCGATCTTTTCCTCCTTTACAACAACATGGGTATCGTCCTCCAGGTACCGTCCCGACACGTCCTCATAGGAGAAATCCGATCCCACGAAGCTTGAGCTCTTGTCCTGCGCGGCGATCCGTCTCACCATGCTGATTGCGGGAATAAAGAGCCACCGGTCCGCGTCCCTTCCGGGGTGCTTCCAGACCATGAAGGTCATGTCCTTCACGTCGGCCGGCTGGAAGAAGTACATGAAGTACTTCTGCTCGCCGCCGGTCGTGCCGTAATTCTTTCGGATCATGGTCATTTCGCGTATCCGCTCCTGTCCTCCGCTGCTTACAAGCTTCATCATGACCCGTGCCTTAAAATCTTTGCCTGCGTACAGAAAAGCGGTCTGCGACTTCTTCATGAGCTCCGCACCGTTGTCGGCGGCAGACGATACAGATGCAGCAAGCACGAATGCTAATACCAGCGATGTTGCGGCAACACGTTTCATGTTGGTTCCTCCTTCGAATAGCCAGCCCTGAAGTAAGGTGATGAGGGCCGGCAGATAGAGCATGGTCATAAGAGCGCTCAAAAGCATCATTGTTACGATAAAAGCTCCCACAGTGATATACGGCGTGAGCGGGGCGAAGATCATAACTGCGAAAGAAGCGGCAAACAGCACGGCGTTCCGCATGATCCCCTTGCCGGGCCGCGCCGCGGTCCAGCAGCAGGCGTCATGCAGGGACTCACCCGGCGCATCCACGAGCCGCTGCCTAAGGCGGCTTACAAAATGGATCGCGAAATCCACGGCCATGCCGAGGGAGAGGCAGCTCATGACCGATATCGGCATGTCGAAGTCCTTGCCCGCGAACCCGACAGCGCCGTAGATCATGAGGACCGTGAAGATAAGAGGGATATACCCTACAAGCGCCCACTTAAACGACCGGAAGTCAAGAGCCAGGACGCAGAAGACCGCGACCACGGCAAGGAGAAAACCCTTGACCATGTCCCAGAGCACTTCATGGTTCCAGACGAGATTGAAGTAAGCTATGCCGGCCGGCTTTATCTCCATGGGCGTCGGATGGGCTTTTTTGTATTCATCCGCCGCGCTGATCACCGTTTGCATGGCCTTTGCGTCCCAGGTCTTGAGCTGCACCCAGATGTTCGCGCGTTTGAACGGGTAGTCTACGACATTGTCCAGATCGGACGGTTTTGCGGACATGGAGAAGAGAAAAAGATACTGGCCTATGGTCTCTTTCTTATCCGGGACCGCGTCGTATTTCGGGTTGTTGTCATGGAGCACCTGGTTGATCCTTTTCACATAATCTACGACTGACGTCGTTTTTCCCACAACCGGGAGTTTTTCGAGATGACGCTGCAGGCCTTCGATATAGCGCATGGCTTCGGGCGTTTTGATGTAATCGTCATTCGGCGCGATTGCAACTATATATCCGAGGTCGGTCCCGCCGAGGGCCGCGTTCATCACCCGGTCCGCGGTGCGGACGTCGCTGTCCTTCTTGAACCACTCCACGAGGTTGTTGTTCACCTTGGTATGCGCGATGCCGGTGATTGCAATGACCGCGAGAACGAGTCCGACGGCCACGACCGTCTTTGAGTGGTCCGCGCCCAGCCCGGCGAGTTTCCTGAGGAACCGCGCGGTCCGACCGTGCTCTACGTCTTCCCTGGCGGCGATCTTCGCGATCTTTTCTTCGCTGACAAACGTGAACATAGCTGGGATGAAGCTGAAACTGAGCACCCTCAGCGCGATCGTGCCAAAGGCCACCAGCCCGCCGAAGACCTTGACCGGGATGATGTTCATGAACAAGAGCACGCCAAACCCCGCCGCCGTGGCCAAGGCGGTGTTTCGCACGGGCCTGCTCACCGCCCGCATGGTTTCGAGGATCGCCTGTTTTTTATTCTTCGTCTCCCGGTACCGGAAGTAGAACTCGTTGAAGATGTGCATGCTGTCCGTGGCGATTGCCATCAGAAATACCGGCGCCATGGAGCTCATGATGTGGATCGGAAAGCCCAGACCGATCAGGAGCCCCATGCTCCAGACGATGCTGATCATGGCGTCCATCATCAGGGTTATGGAAAGGAAGAGGTCCCGGAACATGAGATACCGGACGATGAGCATAACCATGCCAGCGATAGGGGCGAACACGGCCATGAGCTTGAACATTTCAGCTCCGAAGGTGTCCCTCGCAACGGGGTCCCCCGCGACGTAGAATTTTTCCTCGCCCTTTTCCTTGGCCACGATCTCGCGTATTTTGTCTGCGATCTCCTTGCCGTTTGCCCCTTTTTCGAGGGGGGCGTAAATGGCCGTGGTCTTCCCGTCTTTTGATATGATCCGATTTATGAAGAGCGGATTCTCGTAAAGCATCTTCCGAAGCGCGTCGATGCCTTTGGCGTTTTGCGGAGCCGCGGTCATGAGCGGGGCGACTCTGAGAGTTCCATTTTCCACGGAAACATTATCGATCGTGGTAAAGCTCGACACGTCACGGGCAGCAACACCCTTGATCTTCAGTATCTCGTCGGTGATACGCTGGATCTTGCCGAGAGTGTCCGGATTCAGGACGCCCTTCTCGTTCACAATCCCCACGGCGATCGTGTCCTCGTAGAGGCCGAAGGTCTTTTCAACGCTGTCGTTCCAGACCCTGACATCGGACGTGGCCGGAAGCATGTTCTTCGGGTTCGTGTCGGTCCGCATCTTCGGGAACTGCGTCATGAAAAGAAGCGTCAGTATTACCGTCAGGACAACGACCAGTTTCGGGTGCTCCACGGAAAACTCAACCAAGGAAAATTTGCGCATACTCCTCCCCCCCTCTACGCATGGAAATATAGCGATGTTTGCATGTATCGACTGAAATAAAAAATCTAAAACGTAAGGTTCATATCCGCCGGGATCACGGTTTCCTTGTAATAATGCGCGGGATCGGCAACCTTCACGCCGTCGATTAATTGTTTCGGAGAGATATTGAAGAGCGACACGTTCAAGGGACAGGCAAGTACGGTCGCGCCCTCGGCGATCAGCATGAAGAAGAGATCCTCGACGGATGGAAGGTCCATTTCCTCCATCTTCTTCATCACCGCGTCGCCCTCTTCCTTCGGCTGATCAGGCAGGCACTTGAGGTCTTTCACTTTTTCTTTGTGCACCGCGTTGATGCCCCGTGAGCCGAAGAACATGGTGACCTTCGAGCCTTCCCGAAGTAAGCTAAGCGCGGTCATGAGAGCGTTGTATACCTGGCAAAGCTCGTCATGGAAGCACATGATCGATACATTTTTTATTATCTTGGTCATACTGGTTCTCCTTTCGCATCCCCAAACCCCGATTCATTGGCGCTGGAGTATCTCCATAGAGCTGTTCCAAACCTTCCTGCATCAAGCTGCACGCCTGACAGATCTTTTCATTTGCGATTCCATAATACACATTAACGCCTTCCCGTCTCGTCGTAAGGATGCGCTCCATGCGCATGAGAGCCAGATGCTGAGACGAATTCGCCTTAGACACTCCGAGCTTCTCGGTGATCTCGCCGGCAGTCAGTTCTCCTGACCGGAGCAGACAGAGTATCTCTAGCCTCGTGGGGTTGGAGAATATCTTGCAAAAATCAGCGTGCAGTTTCAAGATCTCCTTCTTCATGGCAGATTGCTGAGCCCCCTCTTCATCTTCCAGAGGAAGTATTTTTCGAACCGGACCTTCATCCACTTCGCCCAGATGGTCTTCTTCGTGTAGGAACTCTGGCGCGGCGGAAGCACGGGATAGGCCTTCATGTATGCTGCTGTGTTTCCCATGTCCATGAGACAAACCACGCCGATTTCCGACGGGGGAGGCGGGGTCTTCCCGGTGATGCCGGCAGCGATAGTTGCCGCGGCAATCTTCGCCATCTTCACCGTCATAAATCCGGTCTTGGGAACGCCCGTCGGCACCGGCGTCGCCTCCGGCGGTGCAATGGCCATGGTAACACCGACGGCAAAAATATTTTTATATTTCGTGTGACGATAGTTCTTGTCAACCGGGATGAACCCGCGGGGATTTCCCAGCGGCATGACGGCAGGCACACCTTTGAACGGCGGCGCGATCATGGCGAGTTTGAAAGGCAGCTTTGTGCCGTCCTTGAGCTTGATTTCTCCGGGCGTCACCTCTTCAATGGCCTGGCTGATGAGGGGCTTGATGTCCCGCTCGGCAAATTCGTCTTCCATGAAGCGCTTTGATTTGCCGAGACCGCCGACGCCCATGTGGCCGAGATAGGGTTCCGAGGTGAGATAGAGGATGGGTACTTTGCTACGTATTTTCCGGCGGCGAAGCTCGGTGTCCATCTCAAACGCGAGCTCATAGGACGGGCCGAAACAGCTCACCATCTGCGACGAGCCGACAACAATCGGACCGGGGTTCTCCAGGATCTTTTTCCACGATTGCCCGGCTCTTAATGCATGATCGAGGGTAAACGTACAGTCGGTATGGCCCCTGTCAGGTCCCAACCCGGGGATCTCATCAAAGGAAAGATGCGGTCCCGTAGATATTACGAGAAAGTCATAGGGCAGCTCTTTCCCTTTAGCCGTGATGACCTTCGATGACTCAGCGTCAACCTGTTTTGCCGCATCGTGGACGAAATCGATCTCTTTGGGTTTAAGAATCTCGCTCACCTTGAGGGTAATATCTTCCGGCTTTCTCCACCCCATGATAAGCCACGGCAGCGACGGAAGGAATACGAATCGATCATCGTCGCTCACCACGGTCACGTCGGCTTTCTTCCCGAGCAGACGCTTAAGCTCGAAGGCCGCTGTCAATCCCCCGAACGATCCCCCTAACACAACGATCCTTGACATAATAACCTCTCCTTTCTGCATGTATCTGCGTGACAGATCTTGTTCAAATTTTATTTACTGCGTCCATACCGTGTCAGATAACCGACGACCTCTGTCTTTTCATTATCCGTAATTATCTTTTTGCCCATGGATCGCATATTGGACTGCATTCTATCTACGACTTTGGGCCATTCGTCGGCTGTATGAAGCTTTGGGTCCGGAAGAGGATGACACTGCGAGCACGTCTCCTTAAAGAGGACGGCGCCTTGTGATCCAGGGGCAGGAAGTTCGCTGGGAGACAGGGACTTCATGGCATTGGTCTTTAAGTAAGACACGATCGCCTGTTGTTCTTCGGACGATGGCAACTCTACATTCATCATTCCTATCATGGCGGACATCATGGACATGCGAGAGAACATCCGCGAGGTTACGCCCGGCCATTGCTCGGCCGTATGCATTGCCGGACTAGGGAGGTTGTGACATTGGGTGCAATAGCGGACCAGAAGTTTGGCCCCTGGGCTGTCCGGCAAAGGAAGGTCTTCCGGTGTGATCCCAAGCGGGAGCATGTCCGGCATCATCCTTTGCATCATTTCTTTCATTCCTCCCCGGCCCATCATTCCACCGCTCGTCATCATGCCTCCAGGCATCCCTAATTGACTGCTCCCGGACCCATGCATTGCGACAATACCTGTTATCCCGAATACGATCAAAACAATCGCAATTATCAGCAATCGAATATTCTTCATGGCGCATTGACTCCCACTATGAAATATCCTTTTTTATCTTTTCATACTCTTCTTTGGTGATTTCCCCCTGAGCATATCTTCTTTTCAGAACATCAAGCGCCGTTTCCTGTGGCTGCGGCCCGCGATCTTTCTCAACAACCGCTACTATCCATCGGACAAGCAGGACGATCCCGGCGATTACGGCAATCCAGAATCCGACCATGATGACGCTCATGAACCAACCCATACCGTATCCCCATCCCATCATTCCAGGCCCCATACCGTAACCACCGCCCGGACCCTGTGCAAAAGCATATGAAGCCTCGCTGAGATAGACCGCTGTTATGAATGTTCGTAATGCTTTTTTCATAATATTCTCCTGGTCGCTCCCTTTTTTTTACCCGGTCCTTTGCGTTTTACGACTCGCGCCGTGACTCTTGGTGGCTCAAAACATTCCTGTGACCTTTTCGCCGCTCGTTATAATGTCCGTCAATTTATCGTAGTCGATAATTTTGACCCGATCATCCATCTCGGTATCCTTGAGACCCCGGAGCCTCTTGTCGTCATCCAGGACATACACTGTCCGGGCAAAATCGCCGAGCCGTTCTTTTTTCGCAAAATACACGCCATTCTGCAGCAAGATAAGATCGGCCCCGCTTTCTTTCGCAAGAGTCAATCCGAGTGCTCCATCAGTCGTATCCGGCGCGCTCTTTATCATCACGAACATAGCAGCCTCCTCTAGAATATCATGGTCGATTTTGCTTCCTTCAGCAGTCCCGCAATCTCTTTGGCGCCGACCACCTTGACGTTTTCGACGAGCTCGTTTGACGGGACCCCCTGCGTTTTGAGCGACGCAGTGTCGGCATAGACGGCGACTCCCATTTCGACGCAGTCCTTGAGAGTGCCTTCGAGATTCGTGAAGCCGGTACCTTTGTCGTCCTGCCCCTTCTTTGCAAGCAGCACCCCGCCATCGACCAGAATGAGGTCAACGCTTAATTCCCCGGACACCGCGCCGAGGGCGTGGCGCACGGCCTCGGCTGCGTTGATGTCGCCGTAGGGAGATCTCTTCAGGATCATTGCAACATTTGCCATACGCTCCTCCTATGCACCGAGATTAATCCACACGTCCGTCTCGCCCATGGTTGCAAACAGGCCTTTGAGCGAGCCGACTTCCGTACCTGCAAGATAGTCTTCTTTCGCTGCACGGCGAAAGTTGAGGCACCCGCCTCAGAGATACACCTTCAAGCCTTTTTGTATGAGCCTGGTGAACTCCTCCTCGGCGTTCAGAATGCCTTTCGCTTTCTGTTTGGTCAGGAAACAATAGATTCCGTCAGCCGATGCGATGAGATTGACGGTATGGCCCTTGTTCAAAGCGGATTCGGCAATGCGGGCGCTTGTTAGTGTGTTCTCGTAGGAATACGGCGAGGTGGTCAGATACAGCGTAACGGTTTTCGGCATAGAACCCTCCTTTATACGAGTGTTATTTCACTGTCGCACATGATCGATGTCTTCAAGCTTTGGTACGTAATGGTATCGTTCCTTGCGATGAGCCGTCCGTTCAAGACAACGGAAGGACAGGGAACTGGGTCTCGTTGCC
>JAJXTW010000095.1 GCA_021783455.1 Nitrospirota bacterium
CTCATATGCCACACATCTTTTCATTGCCCCGAAGTTGCACCAACAAACGATGCCAAATCAAGATTGACCATGTCGCCAATGCGCCGAATGGGTGATTAGGGCCTGCGCATAATCAACATGAACACTTAAGGAGCATTTGGGGTTACAGTGTAGTTCCAATCGCCATGAAACTTGGCGGGCTTCAGGTTCACCTTTGACAACTCAGCATTGGATACTTTGATGCCAAGTTGATATTTTTTCCGATTCAACTTCGCTTTGATGCGAAGCCCAGTAGTAGTTGTCGTATTACCGATAAGGTTAACGACTGTTTCATGACTGACCAAGGGTTGACCTCGCCAATTTTGCGTAATAAAGGAAAACATCCGATGCTCGATCTTATTCCATTTGCTCGTGCCCGGCGGCAAATGACATACATTGATAGGCAAACCGATTGTGTCCGCCAGACGCTGCAACCCCAATTTCCACATGCTTCCTCCGGAATCAGCGCAAATCAGCAATTCCCCTGCTTCAGGATACGCCTGAGAGCCCATATGCTTCCACCACGACAGAATGCTATCGACGGCAAAGTCTGCGGTATCGTGATCAATCCCGACGCTCACCCAACCGCTGTTGCCTGTCACATCATACACGCCATACGGAATAACCTTGCCCAATTCTTTATCTTGAAAATCATCAGTAATGTCCGGTTACGTTTTTGCATAGAGAATGTCTTCTCCGGACATTTTATAGCAGTCAGAGTCAGGAGGCACGTTCTCAAACTCAGCAGATTCATTTTTGATTTTGCAGCGTAGCTCTCTGACCCTCTTTATACTGACTTTTTCATTGTGCTGTTCGTGGCAATAAATAGCGAGAAGCAGGTAGGTGATGAGACCTCCCAGTATTTGAACCATGAGACCATGTTTGCTTCTTGCAATCAAGTGATAGACCTTCAGGTGGCGTTCCCACCAGCCGAAGAAGGTTTCTATGTTCCATCGGAGCTTGTAAACCAGCGCTACCTCCTCGGCTGAAAGATCGTACCGATCGGTAGCAACCCAGTATTCTTTATTCGCGACACGATAGGCGACTAAACGGAGTTCTTTTTCCGTTTGATTCACGCCTTTGGTCCCGAGCAGGACAACGGCGTCATAGAAAACAATGCTTCCTGGCTTTACGATATTGGCCTTGATAATAGTAATCGTTGTGTTTTCCTTGATCCGGCAGACAAAATGTTTTCTCTCCATCTGCCACTGATCGAAGCTCTTATGCCGCTGATAGTAACGATCCAGAACACTGGTCTGACCCGGAGAAATAATCTGGCTTACAAAAGGGCGTTCATCTCCTTTGCCGTGGGTCAAAAATATCTTTGTCGGGATACCACGATTGATATCGAAGCCTATATGCGTCTTGGCTTTTTTTGAACCACCCCGGTAATCGGCCCAGTGCATGGAAAGCACTGCATCTATCAAAGATCCATCAACGGCGACAAGTTCGCCGAGATTGCCGTATTCAGTCGGAAGCAGCTTGCTGGCTTTGGCTTGGAGCGCCAAGTATAATTCCATAAGTTGATCAAGGCCTCTTGAATTAATGGCCTCGAAAAAACTGCTTTTATTAATGCCGGATTTCGGCGCAATCGTCTGTCGGGCAAAATCATCTTCCTTGAGGACTTGCAACAGGTGCCGACCTGAAGTGTGTTCCTCAAGGTGAAAGTAAATGAGCGCATGAAGCTGATCTTCAAATTCCATTTGTAGCGGCCTGTTCCCTCGTGCCTTAAGTAACGCGATGTCGATTAACGGCAATTCCAGCGGTTGAAGCAACTGGCTGAATGATGGTCGTTTGCCTGATTTGTTCTTCGGATCGAGCACATAGGGCATTTTCGTAACTCCTTGCAGTTAAAGGTATTTACGAAAATTTTTTCTGTGCACGTTTTGCTAAATGTCAAGTTAATAGCGACCGAACGATAGGATATTATGCTTTTTTATTGTCTCCTTTGAATGCAATTTGCTAACCGGACAATGCTGATACTATTATGATACGGTTAATATAGGGGATACGAGAACACTATCAGTGAAAGTACCCCGCAGCAGAGCTGCGGGGCATCTGGCCGTGAAATCTAAAGACACGTCAGAACCAAAGGCTAATCCTGACTGCGTCAGGATGTCCTTTTCATCCCAGCAGCAGAGCTGCTGGGTATTTCGGGACGCTTTTATAAACAATTGATACCCCGCTTCGGGTCTTTCAAGTTGTCTGATGTAACAACGGGCAGGCTTCAAACGTTCATTGCAGAACGAAGCTCAAGCGTGAAGCGCAAAACCGTCAAGAGCGAAACCCTAGAGACCACGACCTTGAAGCCTAAGACCGTCATCAATGATATCGTTCCTATAAGGCTCATATTCAAGCACGCGGTACGCTGGGGCTACCTTAAAAAGGACCCCGCAGAATACGCCCAAAATTGAACGGGAAGAGGTTGAAATCCTCACTCCTGAAGACCTGAAGAGGTCAACTTGCTGTTGAAGAACATGAGTCCTCCATACCGGACTCTTATACTCACGGCTGTTTTGACAGGCTTGCGCAGGGGTGAACTTTTAGGGTTGCAATGGGGTGACATTGATGGCAGACACAACCAGATTCATGTCAGGCGGGCATTCTGCAACGTGTCTAAAGAGCTTACTTCGCCGAAAACGAGGAGGTCGAAGAGAAAAGTTGATATGATCTCCACTCTTGTCAAAGAGTTGAAGGCCCACCTTATGGCAAGCGGCACGCGGGATGCGAAAGCCCTCATATTCACCAAGCCGGACGGAAGCCCGATTGAACCGGACAACTTCTATCATCGGGAGTTTGTACTAGCCTTATCTTCGATAAGCGCCTATTGCAGGCGGTAAACGATCGGCATAAGCAGCGCCGTTTTCACAAACGGCTTCGGCAGCGGACAACATTTTTTGATCGTCTCGACGGCATTGTTGTCGAGAAGAGCGAAACCGGAGCTCTCGACGATTCCGATTTCTTCCACGCTTCCGTCTTCCCGCACCGTGAAGGAGACGGTCACCTTGCCCGACCAGCCCATTTTTCGGGCAACCATAGGATACGTCAGAGCTTTCATGATTTTATCCCGGATATACGTGAATTCCGCGGCAACATATTTTGCCTTCGCTGCTTCTCCTGCGCCGTTGTTCGATGCTGAAGCGTTCGTGCTGTCCGGGTTCACATCCTGCCTGGTGTCGGCCGAGTCATGGGGCGACGGTTGCGGGAGGTCCTTTGTTTCCTCCTGCTTCAAGGGCGCCACTTGTTCGCTATCGGCGGTTGGAGTAAAAGCTTTAGTCGGGCGATGCTCTTGAGCTGGCGCGGGGCGCCTTGCGGAAGCAGGGACGGCACTCAGCGGGTTCCCGATGCTGAAATCGAGAAGAACAGTCCTGGTCTTTGGGACGATCATCCCTGCCGCCATGATGCACGTAAATACCATAGCATGAATCCCAAGAGAGACGCTGAATGCCCTGGTTTGGTCCCTCATCGCTTCACCTCCGTCTGGAGACTCACTTTCTGAAATCCGAGGTTCTTGACCACGTCTAGAACATCGACAAAGGCCTGGAGACCGACTTCGCGGTCTGCCCGTATCAGTACGAGCACGGACCGGTTAAGAGAGCAGATGGCATCCCGTAGGTCTTCGAGCCGGACCGGCTTGGCGTTCAGAAAGACGCTTCCCGTGCGGTCGATCTCGATGGTCTGCGTCCTCATTGCCGCCTCGTTCGTTTTCGCCGCCCTCGGGAGTTCAACGGGAATCACGCCGGTGGCGATGAAGGTGGACGTCGTGAGCACGATTGTGAGCAGCACGAGCATGACGTCCACAAGAGGTATGACGTTCATGTAATCAAACTCTTTCTCGTCCATGCCCTATCTCCCATTGCATCAAGAGGACTTTCACCCTCCGGAGCAGAAAATTGTACAGCGTCACCGAAGGGATGGCTACGAGCAGTCCGACGGCAGTTGCCTTGAGGGCAAGGGCAAGACCCGTCATGATGCTACCGCTGTCCATGAACCCCTGGCTGCCCATGTTGTAGAAGGTGAGCATGATCCCGAGCACCGTCCCGAGAAGGCCGATATAGGGCGCGTTGCTCCCGATGGTCGCGATGATATGCAGCCTGTTCGTCAGTTCCAGTTCGAGCGACTTCTTGTCTGAAAAATTTTCTATTTTGATCTGCTTGAACACCAGATGCCGTTCAACCGCGACCATGACGGCGATCACGCTCATGCTGATAAGGACGCCGATGATCCCGTAATCTATACTGTACTTAAGCCATTCCATTTTGATTCTCCTTGCCGATTTTCGATTTGTTTATGACGGCCAGCAGGATGATGCCCGCTCCCGATGCAAGACATCCAAAACACGAAGTACAGGCGCTGCCGGAGCACCGCGAAAGCGATACGATTCCCGCGAGGCTGCTCATCGCGCCCACGCCGCCGCAGATAATCTTGTTCTTAAGCTCTTCCATATCGTATCGCCTCCCGCGGGCAGACCTTGATGCATTCCTTGCAGGACATGCACGATGCCTGGCTTCTTTTTATTTTTTTGTTTTGATCCAGCTCCAAGGCCCAAACCATGCAGGTATTGACGCAGGTGCCGCAGCCGCTGCATTTCGAGGCATCAGTCCTCACTTTTCGTGAGAAACCAAGCTTTTCGCTCAAGTAGTTCGCGATGCTGTCCAGCCCGCCGACCGGACAGAGAAGGTTGCAGTAGGCCCTGCCGCCTTTTGCGAAAAAACCGGTCAACGATACGATAAAAATTCCCGCCAGTCCGGCTGAAGACAGAAGGTACGTTCGGTAGCCGGGCACGAACGGCGAACCCGCCAGAAAGGGGATGACCCTGAAATTGCACAGCTTGCAGGCAATACCTCCGATTCCCATGAATGCTCCGGTTACAAAAACGAAGAGATACGCATACCGAAATGCCGGGGCATGCATGAATGAGAAATTAATCTTGAATCGTCCAAGTATGAGCCGGTTCACGAGCTCGGTCGTGCCGCCGATGGGGCAGAAATGGCTGCACCATAATCTGCCCATGAAAAAGGTGGTGAGCAGGATGAGGCCGACAAGGGATGCTCCGAACCACTCAGCCTGCAGGTTGTTCTTGAATCCATTGATAAGCCCTGTCGTGGGGAGAGTAAAGAACATGCGAGGGCACACGGTCCCGCACATATTGACTTCGCCGACCGTCTGGGGAATCACCGCAAAGGGTGAGAGAAACAGGGCCATGCCGAAAAAAATCGTTATGTATCTCTTGTTGAAGCGCTTTTTAATGATCGCGTCGTTCATTGCCTTTACCTCTTACGACATCAACAGTCTGGATCACGAGTCCGCTGCTTGAATCAATGATCTCTAGTTTTTTGTTTGTCCCGTCGTCGTTGAATGCAATGAATACAGGGAAGCTCTTGTTGAACTCCACGCCTGTAAATTTTCCCGCGTCGAACGACAACGCGTGAGAAAAGGGCATCGTTACAACCGGCGGATACGAGCTCCGTATTTCAGCGCCTTCCATGCGGAACTCGATGTCCTTTGCTCTTTGATGGTTCTTCACGGAAAGCATGAGAACCTGTCTTCCGCCGTTTTCAGCAAAGTAAAGAGGCTTTGCGTCAGCTCGTTTACCAGGCATCAGCATCACCATGGCGTGCTTATAACCGGGGAATTTGAGGTTTGCGAATGCCGTTCCGACGGCAAGTCCTGCCATCAAACAAAGCGATATTTTATAAAATTTTTTCATCTTTTTTCTCTCTAAAAATGGCTACTCAGGTCCGTCTTTGAGCGCCAAGCGCAATGAAGCGCGCTGCAGTTGCTCTAAAATAACCATTTAACAGCGGCCCCGTATGTTCTGCTCGGCATCGGAAAATACAGCGTGTATGCATAAGCCCTGTCGAAAAGATTCTCGACAGACGCGGAGAGTTCAAGATTTTTAATGGGTCTATAGGAGCCCTTGAGGTCAAAAACGGTAAAGCCGGATTTATTTACAACCACTTTTCCGTTCGATGGTGGCGCGGGATCGGTAACCTTTTCATCGCTCAGATATTTGGCGATTAACCCTGCATCCCACTTCTCTTGCATGAGTTTTAACCCGTAACTGGCTGCGATTTTCGGCGTGTTTAAAAGGGTCCCTCCTGTTGTGGCCAGATCCGCCGGGTCCTTATCAGCCAACGATGTCAAATAGGTGACATTGACGAACGGCTCTATAGAGGTATCAAGTCCGGACGCGATACCTATATTATAGGCCAGGTTTGTCTCCACGCCCTGGATAAGTGCGCCATTGACATTTTTATATGTCGTTGCCCCTGCTGGACCTATGCTCGAATTAAAATAGCTCGTGATCTTATTGGTGAAGTCCGTGTGGAAAGCGGTAAATTCACACTTAAAGAAACCTTTAAGGTAATCCATTCCCACATCGTATGTTATGCTCTTTTCAGGATCCAGATCGGGGTTCCCCACGCGCCTCGCCCCCGTATTCGGATCCGTCTGGTCTGAGGCGATCTCAACGGGGGAAGGTGCCCTGTATGCTTCGCCTACATTACCTTTGACCTCTAACGCGTCGGTGAGTTTATAGACTAATCCGGCTCTACCGGTCGGATGTTCAAATGTTACTCTCCTCGGTGTGATTGACATATTTTTCGTCGGCAGTATTTCATTCTCAAAGTAATCGTAACGGAGACCCACATTTAAAAGGAGCCTTTTGTCTAAAAATTCACGCCGTAATTCACTGAATGCCGCGTAGTTGTAAAAACTGTTACTCGGTTCATAAGGCGTCCCTACACTCTTCCATCCCTCAAAGTCTATCTCATCCCACTGTCCGCCGACAATCAACCTGTAGTCGCTGAAGGAAAAAGTTTTCTGGCTGCCTATCCCCTGTATCTTCCTCTCCTGAAAATACTCTACGTCCGTCCCCGGACCGGCCTTCAGGCTGGTATGAGCGATATCCTTGTTTTCAGAAAAATAGTAGTTGGCCCTAAAGGTCTCTGTATTGTAGGCAATATCAAAATCATCCTTTGTTATATTGGCATAGTCATCAGGATCAGGCGCGTATCTTGGGCCCGGCAGACCTATATTCGATTCTTTTCCGTGTCTGTATCCAAAGGAGACGTATTGATTATCAGAGAACTTGTAGCCGAATCGGGTAGATATGTTCGCTTCATCTTCGCCTGTATTATCGATCTTCCCGTAGCCTTTTGCCTTATACGCACCTAGGGCGGACCGGCTTGCGGTAAGGTAATAATCGAAAGACCCTTCACTCCCGTTCAGAGAGCCTCCCGACTTCCAGTAATCCCACGAACCTCCCTCTCCGAAAATCGAGCCATGGCTGCCCGGTTCACCCTTTTTCTTTGTGATTATATTAATAACACCACCCATGGCGGATGAGCCGTAAAGGACCGAGGCGGGTCCCTTGACTATCTCTATTCTTTCTATAATTTCACTGGGGAATTGGGACAGGTCCGTTGTTGACGCAAGATGGCCATCTACGAGGACCAGGACGTCATTGTTTATCACCCGGCCTGAGACGTTCGTCGTAAATCCCCTTAGCTGAACGATCCCGCCGCTCGATCCACCCCCTTTAAAGTTGCGTATGCTGACATTGCCGTCTCCTGCCTCTGAGATGAGATCCGCAGCATTCGTGGCCGTGGAGTTTTTAATGTCCTCACCGGTGATTACCTGGACAGAGGCGGGGACATTCTTTTTTGGTTCTTCAATCCTTGTGCCTGTAACAACTACTTCTTCAAGGTTATCAACCTTAGTTTCCTTCTTGGTCTTGTCTTCCGTCCCGTTAGCGGCCAAACTTTCAGCAAAAGCAGGTACGGAAACAGCTATAAATATTAAGCATGCAAAGATAAAAGGTTTCACGATATCCTCCAGGATATAGAAATATCAGTTACGGACAGTCCTTACGCAAACGTACGCACGCATGTATGCCTGCGCATTATAAAATTGAAGTTCCCTGCAGTAAGCTGCGGGGAATGCGCTCGCTCCTGAATTTGAAACTCGCTGCTTCGGTTTTCGTGATGAGAGTGTGACTGATCAGGCTTTAGGTGAAGTGGCTGAAACAAACCTTCGAACATTATCCCCTCCCGGCGATATTGAGTGGAGTGAGCGGAAGGGTTTCCTTTTCCGCTCACTCCTTTTTTACTTTTCCAGTGACTCGTAGGTCTCTCTCGGTGACGGTGGGTTCTGGCCATGGCAGTCCGAGCAGTTGTTCTGTGAGGTGATGCCGTTCGCGATGACGTTGAACAGCGGCTTGTGTTTCGGTTTATACGACCCGGTATCATGGTACTCGTTCAGCATCCCGGCCGCTTCTATAGCAACATTTGCTGCAACACGGGCGCACCGCTCCTGGCGCTCATTCGTCAGGAAGCCGACTCCTTCCGCCCGCATCCACTTTCCAACGGAAATATGGCAGATGGGGGTCCCGGACATGGTCATGTGCTTGATCGGGGCCTTAAGCACTTTCGCCGGAGTAAAGCTCGGGAGATCAGTGTAAGAGTAGTAGAACGCGAGGTCATTGGTCATAGCTTCGGCCACGTCGGTGTCCTTGGTTACGAGGCCGATGACCACTCCCGCGCCCGGCAAGGTGCCACACAGCGCACCCCAGCCCGCGAACCCGCCATGCGCCCAGCGGTAGGCATCGATCGGAAAATCATTCCAACCAGCCGCGCCCTTCTTCTTCAGGTTCTCGGCAAAACCGGCGATGACCGAGGACGTGCACCACCGCTTAAAGTAGTTTTCATACGTGATCCGGCCGACCTCCTGCGGGTCCAGCTTTACGTACTTGAACACCGCTGCGCCGGAATTTTCATAGGCTTCGGATTTTTTTACCGCGCTGAGGACTGCCATGGATGCTATCGCAGCGCCTGCAGCGATCTTTCCGCCGGTGATCAGCATTTCTCTTCTGGAAAGTTCATTTTTTGTTTCTGTGCTATTCATGGTTTGGTCTCCTGTCAGATGATGTTACTCGATGTGTTGTTGCATCGAAAATTGACGAACGTGAACAATAGAAAATAATTGTATTTCCCAATTGGGGGCGCAAAAAAATAACTCCGCCTCTAACGTATCATCATGTGCGAGCATGGGACTGCGGATATGCCGAAGGGGAGCCGAGTTTAAAGTGGAGGAATGTCCGTAACGGACAATTCGCGCGCAGACGTACGCACGCACGTATGCCGACGACGTTAAAAAATTCAAAGCTCTCGACTTCGGTTTTGAGGATAAGGGTGCTGTTGATCAGGCTTTCGGGGGACGTTCGTCTTGAAAGGGAATTAAAAGAGGCTTAAATGGGGGTGTAAAAATTGCGGCATTTTTGTCTTCCGACAGAGGAAGATGCCCGCACGGGCACTCGTGCACGCAGGGCATATCGCCGTTCGAAGAAAGGGCGGGCGTTGCCGAGTGGCAAACGTCGAGGCTCCCGATCGCCGCCATCGCGCCGTGATCGGACAGTAAAGGCAACGATGGCGGAACAACTATACCGAGGGCGATTGCCAGCAGAACGATTAATGCCTGCCATTTCATGGTAACTTGACCATAAAGCAAATTAAAAAAGATGTCAACCTATAATTCTAAGTTTAGATTCTCTATCCATTTTCCGTTTCCAGGCTCTATTGGACTTTGATGTTAGACCAGAAGTCGTAAGGTAAAAAAACTCATGCGGCCTTCCGGTAGTAATATTTAAGCAGCCCTCCGAACCTATCTCGGCATTGAATAGGATGATCCCGCTCCTGCTCCGTTCGTGAAGAAGGGAAAAGCAGCACATTACCTCTTCCTTAGTGGTTACGCTCTTGATGGTAATGCTGGGCGTACTCTCCCAAAGCACGCCGAGGAGATCTCTCTCCAAAGGGAACCTCGCATGGTAAACGCGTCACGGGTCACTTCGACGTCATGAGAGGCATAAGCATCCGGCGTATTGGTAACGACGATAATGTGGTTTACCGTTGTCCTGAGCGTTCGAATCACATGCTCGACCATAGGCAGACCGTCAATCTTGAGAAAGGCTTTATCAGCACCCATGCGCCGGCTTTCACCGCCGGCCAGCACGATCCCGGTCATTTCAAAATTTACCCCCAAAGTGTCAACTTAGAACCCGTCGGCTTTATTACGTTTCCATCAGATCCGCAGACGCCGGTTTTTTCGGCCTGCCGAATACCCGCGCGAAGAGGATGCCGAGTTCGTACAGCAGGTAGATCGGGACGGAGAGGATCGTCTGGTTAAATACGTCC
>JAJXTW010000096.1 GCA_021783455.1 Nitrospirota bacterium
GGCCGAGGTCAAGGCCCATGACCCGGTGGCAATGGCCGAAGCGCGCAAAATCTTCAAAAGCCGGATAGAATTCCATGAGGACGGCTACGACACGCTTCGAGACGCCGACGCCCTTGCTGTCGTGACCGAGTGGAACGAATTCCGCACGCCTGATTTCCAGAAGATGAAAAAAATCATGAACAGACCGGTTATTTTCGACGGCAGAAATATCTACAGCCAAGAAGAACTCCGGAAGCTCGGGTTTACTTATTACGGGATCGGGAGAAAATAGGAAAAACGCAGAGGGCAGAGCGCAAACGATTTTTTCGCGCCCTATGCTCTCTGCGCAGTTAATTGAGGGGAAATCATGAGAATACTCGTAACCGGCGGCGCCGGGTTTCTGGGATCACATCTTTGCGAACGGCTGCTTGCAGCTGGCAATGAAGTAATCTGCCTGGATAATTTTTTTACGGGCAGAAAGAAGAATGTGCAGCACGTATTGAACAACCCGAATTTCGATTTGATTCGTCATGATATTACAATTCCCATCCTGCTGGAAGTGGACAAGATCTATCACTTAGCCTGTCCTGCTTCGCCGATCCATTACCAGTACAATGCTATTAAAACCATCAAAACCAACGTGCTCGGCACCATAAACATGCTCGGCATTGCAAAACGGGCAAAAGCGAGGATTCTCTTTGCCTCGACCTCGGAGGTGTACGGCGATCCTGCGGTGCATCCTCAAAAAGAAGACTACTGGGGCAACGTAAATACCATCGGCATCAGAAGCTGCTACGATGAGGGCAAGCGCGTGGCCGAGACCTTGATGATGGACTACCACCGCCAGAATAAAGTCGACATCAAAATTATACGCATCTTCAATACCTACGGTCCGCGTATGTTGCCTGATGACGGACGGGTCGTGAGCAACTTCATCATCCAGGCGCTGAAAGGCGAGGACATCACGGTCTACGGCAAAGGTTCGCAGACGCGCTCATTCTGCTATGTAGACGACCTGGTCGAAGGCATGGTCCGCATGATGGACAGTGAGAACTTTACGGGGCCCGTGAATCTCGGGAATCCGGAAGAATATACCATTCTCGAGTTCGCCAAAAAGATCATCGCCATGACAGGCTCAAAATCGAAGATCGCCTACAAGCCGCTCCCGTCCGACGACCCGCGGCAGCGGCAGCCCGATATTACGCTCGCCGGACAAAAACTTGGGTGGAAACCGGTCGTGTCGGTAACCGATGGTTTGACGAGGACCGTCGAATATTTCAGGAAAGAACTTGCGGTGTAAAGGCAGAGTGCATAAGGGCAGAGGGTTTTACACCATGCGCCATGCACCATCCTCTCTGCGCACTGCCGACAGGCTTATGACCGACCATCAAACAGCAATCATCGCCATCATCCCGGCCCGCTACGGGTCCACCCGCTTTCCGGGCAAAGCACTCGTCTCGATCAAGGGCAAGCCGATGATCCAGTGGGTGTACGAGCGCACGATGCGCTCACAATTGGTAGGCCGCGTGGTTGTTGCCACTGATGACGAGCGGATCATGCAAACAGTGTCCGCTTTTGGCGGGGAAGCGATTATGACCTCGTCGTCTCACCAGACCGGTACGGACCGGATCGCCGAGGTTGCCCGGAAACTGGACTGCGAACTCGTGGTCAATGTCCAGGGAGACGAGCCCCTGATCCAGCCGGAGATGATCGACCAGGCGATCCAACCCCTTATGGAGGATGCTTCCATCCCCATGGGAACGCTCTGCAATAAGATCGAGCGACGGGAAGAGGCTTTTGATCCGAACGTCGTGAAAGTGGTTTTCGACAAAAATAATTTCGCGCTCTACTTCTCCCGCGCGCCCATTCCCTGGGACCGGGACCAGTGGCCGGGCAAGGGGGCTCCAGCCGAGCTGCCGCTCACGGGCGCGATGTACAAGCATATCGGCCTCTACGTGTATCGCCGCGAATTTCTCCTGGCCTATGCGGCATTGCCCCAGACTCCTCTTGAAGCCCTGGAAAAGCTGGAACAACTCCGCGCGCTTGAACATGGACACAACATTAAGGTTATTGTGACCAGGCACGAATCCTTTGGTGTTGACATCCCCGGCGATTTGGGTAAAATACTAAGTCGTCTTGAAGAAAGTTGAGAGCTATCGTGGAAAAGAAAAAGAAAGAGAAAGAAACAAAATATATCTTCGTCACCGGCGGCGTGGTCTCGTCGCTCGGGAAGGGCCTCGCCGCTGCTTCGATCGGCGCGCTGCTCGAAGCGCGGGGGCTCAAGGTAACGTTCTTGAAGCTCGATCCCTACATCAACGTCGATCCCGGCACCATGAGCCCGTTCCAGCACGGTGAAGTGTACGTGACCGACGACGGCGCGGAAACGGACCTGGACCTCGGTCATTACGAACGTTACACCAACGTGACGACCGGCCAGCGGAACAACTTCACTTCCGGCAGGATCTACAACAACGTCATAACCAAAGAGCGGAGAGGCGACTACCTCGGAGGCACCGTCCAGGTGGTGCCCCACATCACCGACGAGATCAAGCGCGCGATCACCGACCTGGCGGAGGACGAGGACGTCGTGATCGTGGAAATCGGCGGCACCATCGGCGACATCGAAAGCCTGCCGTTCCTCGAAGCCATCCGGCAGCTCCGGTACAGCCTCGGCAAGCAGTGCGTACTCTATGTTCACCTTACCCTCGTGCCTTACATTAAGGCCGCCGACGAGCTCAAGACCAAGCCCACGCAGCACAGCGTCAAGGAACTCCTGTCCATCGGGATCCAGCCGAATATCCTCGTTTGCCGGAGCGACCGCCTGATCCCGAAGGACATGAAGCGCAAGATCGCGCTGTTTTGCAACGTGGACGAGAACGCGGTCATCACGGCCCAGGACGTGGAAACGATCTACGAAGTCCCGATCCATCTCCACGAAGAGGGGATAGACGACCGGATCGTGGAGCTCCTGGACCTCAAGGTCTCCAACCATGACCTGAAGACGTGGAAAGCGATCATTGAGCGCATAAAACATCCGACCAGGAACGTCACCATCGCCCTGGTTGGAAAATACATCGACCTCAAGGAAGCGTACAAGAGCCTGTGCGAGGCGTTAACGCACGGCGGCGTGGCCAACGACGCGAGGGTGAACATCCACTGGGTGGACTCCGAAGAGATCGAGAGCAGGGGCGCCGCGGAAATGCTCAAGGGCATGGACGGCATCCTGGTCCCCGGCGGGTTCGGCGTCCGCGGGGTCGAGGGAAAAATCGCCACGGTCAAGTATGCCCGGGAAAACAGGATCCCTTACTTCGGCATCTGCCTCGGCATGCAGTGCGCCGTTATCGAGGTTGCCCGCGACCTTGCCCAGCTCCAGAACGCGAACAGTTCGGAGTTCGACCTGAAAACCCCCCATCCCGTGATTTACCTTATCGAGCAATGGTACGATTACCGGAACAAGACCATCCAGAAGAGGGACCTTTCGAGCGACAAGGGAGGCAGCATGCGCCTGGGCGCTTATCCGTGCAAGCTGGAAAAAGGCACGCTCGCCCATCAGGCGTACGGGAAGGATGAAATTTCCGAACGGCACCGTCACCGCTATGAATTCAACAACAAATACCTCGAGTCGCTCAAGGCTGCAGGCCTCGTGATCAGCGGCGTCTCTCCCGACGGCGCGTTGGTGGAAATTGTCGAGCTGAAGGACCACCCGTGGTTCCTCGGCTGCCAGTTCCATCCGGAGTTCAAATCAACGCCGAGAAGACCGCACCCGCTCTTCACGGCATTTATCGGCGCGGCGCTGAAAAAGAAAAGTTCATAGCTCGTGGTTAACTCAAAACTAAAAACTCAGAACTATTGCCAAAAGGTAATACATTGACCAGGGAAATCAACATCAGGGGCGTCAAGATCGGCGGGAACAATCCATTCGTCCTGATCGCGGGGCCCTGCGCCATCGAGTCCGAAGGCGCGACTTTGGACGCGGCGACGCGGCTTAAAAAAATGACTTCGGACCTCGGCATCCCGTTCATTTTCAAGTCCTCCTATGACAAGGCGAACCGGAGCTCTTTTAAATCGTACCGGGGACCGGGCCTGAAGCAGGGGCTCCAGATCCTCCGGCGCGTGGCAAGGGAGCTGGACCTGCCCGTTCTTTCCGACGTGCACCGGTTCGAAGAGATCGCACCGGCGGCGGAAGTCCTCGACATCATCCAGATACCGGCCTTCCTGTGCCGGCAGACAGACTTTGTGATGGACGTGGCAAAAACCGGGAAAGTGGTCAATATCAAGAAAGGCCAGTTTCTCGCGCCCTGGGACATCAGGAATGCGGCTGAGAAAGCCGCGGCTACCGGAAATGAGAATATCATTATAACCGAGCGGGGCGTGTCCTTCGGTTACAATAACCTGATCGCGGACATGCGCGCGCTTCCCATTATACGCGAGTTCGGCTATCCCGTGATGTTCGACGCGACCCATTCCGTGCAGCTTCCCGGAGCTGGCGGGACGGCGTCGTCGGGAGACCGGAAGTTCGTTCCGCACCTCACGCGCGCCGCGGTTGCCGTAGGCGTGGACGCCCTGTTCATGGAAGTCCATGCCTGCCCAGACGAAGCATTATGCGACGGTCCGAACATGCTGAGCCTGGATGAACTCCCCGCGCTGCTGAAACAGGCCCAGGAGATACCCCGCATCGTAAAGAGAGGCGCGTAGAGCAGAGCGCAGAGGGGCCCCCCTATGCACTACGCTCCATGCGAGGAGTTTGGATGTCCATTCAACAAGCAAAAAAAGTCCTCAGAATAGAAGCCGATGCAGTTGCGGCCCTGATTGAGAGAATCGACGACAACTTTGCCAAAGCCGTCCGGATGATTCTGGACTGCAAAGGCCGCGTGGTCGTTACCGGCATGGGGAAGTCAGGCCTGATCGGAAAGAAGATCGCCGCCACGCTCGCCTCAACGGGCACTCCCGCGCTCTTTCTGCATCCGGCCGAGGGCATCCACGGAGACCTCGGCATGGTAATGCGGGGAGACACGGTGATCGCGCTGTCCAACAGCGGCGAGACCGACGAGCTCTCGCGCATGCTGCCGTCGCTCAAGCGGCTCGGGATCGAGATCATCGCCCTGACCGGCAATATTGAATCCACGCTCGCGAAGAACAGCGACGTGGTCATCAATGTGGGGGTAAAGGAAGAAGCCTGCCCGCTCGGACTTGCGCCCACGGCAAGCACCACGGCCGCCCTGGCCATGGGAGACGCGCTGGCGGTTGCGCTTCTGGACCAGCGGGGGTTCAGGGAAGAAGACTTTGCCTGCTTCCATCCCGGGGGCGCGCTCGGCAAAAAGCTCCTGCTCCGCGTTCGCGACCTGATGCATATCGGAGAGGCAGTTCCCATCGTTTCCGAAGCGACGCTCATCAAGGACGCCATTTATGAGATCTCGTCGAAAAAGATGGGCGTGACCGCCGTGGTGAATGCCGAAGGAAAACTCGTGGGAGTAATCTCAGACGGAGACCTCCGCCGCTGGATGGAAAAAACCGAAAAGACCGGTGAAAACCTGCTCATCAAGAAGGCCGAAGACATCATGACCGCGAACCCGAAAACGGCGAATAAAGATTCCCTGGCCGCTGAAGCCGTGTCCATTATGGAAAAACATTCCATCACCTGTCTCATCGTTACCGATCTTGGCAAAAAACCCGAAGGCGTTATCCATCTCCATGATTTGCTCAAGGCCGGGGTGGTGTGATAGGGCGCGGAGCAGAGGGCATAGGGTTTTACCTTAAGCGCCACGCCCCATGCTCACTGCATAGATAACGATGAAAAATCAAAGCCTCCAGTCAAAAGCGAAAAAGATCAAGCTCCTCCTCCTCGATGTCGACGGAGTATTGACCGACGGCACGATCATCCTGGACAACCAGGGGAACGAGCTGAAGGCCTTTCACGTCCGCGACGGGCACGGGATCAAACTTGCCCAGCGGGCAGGCATCATTTTGGGCATCATAACCGGCAGAAAATCCGAAGTCGTGAACATCCGTGCCCGGGAACTCGGCATTGAGGAAGTTCACCAGGGCGCGCATCGGAAAATTGAGATCTACGAATCCGTGATCGCCAAATACGGCTTTCGCGACGACGACGTCGCCTACATGGGCGACGACATCGTGGACGTCGACGTTTTTAAGCGAGTGGGCATGGCAGTAACGGTTTCCGATGCCGATCCGTCCGTTCGGCCGCACGTTGATATGATCACGAAAACCGAGGGCGGCAGGGGGGCTGTTCGTGAACTCATCAATTTCCTCCTGAAAAGCCGGGGAAAGCTGCCTTCCGCATGAAGGAAAGGCTGCTTCAGGCGAAAAAACGCATCACCCTGGTCGCCCTTGTCGGGATCACCCGGCTCATCAAGATATTTTCCCTGGTTATGCCTTATCGTATCGGGGTCTGGGCCGGCGGCATTTTCGGTTTCGTCGCCTTTTACCTGCTTCCCCGGGAACGAAAGCGGGCCATCGCGCATTTGACGATGGCGTTTCAGGAAAAAGACCGTCCCTGGATCCGCCGAACGGCAAGACAATGCTTTGTCCATCTGGGCAAAGCCTTGTTCGAAACCATGCTCATGACCCCCCGGCGTCTGGCAAGCATCGTCGACATCCGGGGAGAGGAAAATATCCGCACCGCGCTCAGCCAAGGCAAGGGCGTCATTTACGTTACCGGCCATATAGGCAACTGGGAACTGATGGCCCATGTGATCGGGTTAAAGTTCAAACTCAGCGTGATTGCCGCCCCCATCGAGCCGAAGCAGGTCAATGACATGATCGTCAGCCTGCGCGCCGCCATGGGCGTTACAACGGTTTTGCGCAACAGACCGGGCGCTGTCAAGGAAATGATCCGCTCGTTCCGGGAAAACCGCATTCTGGGGCTTTTGATCGACCAGGACACCGATGTGGAGAGCGCCTTCGTTGACTTCATGGGAACGCCTGCCTGGACCCCCATTGCGGCCGCCTCCATGGCGATCAAATTCGGCGCACCGGTCATTTTTGGCCATATCAGGCGCGGTCCTGATAACCGGCACACGATATATATCGAAGGCCCGCTGGACCTTGTGCTCACGGGAGATCCGGAAAAGGACGTCGTCACGAATACCGCCATGTTGACGAAAAAAATAGAGGACTGCATACGAAAAGACCCCGAGCAGTGGGTCTGGATGCACCGCCGTTGGAGGAGACAGCCGTGAAGATCTTCAATGTGCCGAATATGCTGTCGCTCAGCCGCATCTTCTCCGTTCCCGTATTCATCATCCTCATGCTGGAACCAAGCCCCGGCCGGGCCCTGGCTGCGGGGATCGTGTTTTCCCTTGCGTCAGCCACTGACTGGCTCGACGGCTACCTCGCGAGAAAATGGGGGCAGGTGACCAAGATGGGCAAACTGCTGGACCCCATCGCGGACAAAATATTGATCATGGCCGCCCTGGTCACCCTTGTGGAGATCCGGTCCGAGGTCGTACACGCCTGGATCGCCATTGTGATCATCGGCAGGGAATTCGCCGTAACCGGCCTTCGCGCAATCGCATCGAGCGAGGGGATCGTCATTCCGGCGGAGACCGTGGGGAAATACAAAGTGGGGGCCCAAATCATCGCGGTCCTGTCGCTCCTGCTCGATTATTACCTGATGGACGCGCGATTGCGGGACCTTGGTGCGATCGCCCTTTGGGTCGCCATGGTCCTCTCCGTGTATTCGGCAGTTCAGTACTTCGTAAAATATTGGAAACAGTTGGACCGTTGAGTCGAGGCAGCGATTCGGCTTATTCTTTGCTTGTCATCTTTGATCGATAGTGATATAGTATTACAATATACTTATCGATGGAGGTTGGCATGAAAACGGTTACTGTTTCTCCGAAATACCAAGTCGTTATCCCCCGCGATGTTCGGGAAATACTCAGCATCAAACCAGGTGAAAAAATGCAAGTAATCAATTACGCGAACCGGATTGAACTTGTGCCTGTAGTTAAGATTAAAACCATGCGTGGATTTCTGAAAGGGATAAATACCACGGTGGTCCGGGAGAAGGACCGAGTATGAACTTGGTCGATTCCTGTGGTTGGCTGGAATACCTCGCTGACGGACCGAATGCGTCCTTTTTCGCGCCTGCCGTAGAAAACACTGATAAGCTTATTGTCCCAACGATCTGCATCCTGGAAGTGTTTAAACGGGTTTTGCAACAGAAGGGAGAGGATGCGGCATTACAGGCAGCCGCTTTGATGCAGCAGGGACTGGTTATTGACCTCGATAGCGGAATCGCCGTAACTGCCGCAAAGGTCAGCCACGAAATAAAATTACCGCTGGCCGATGCGGTGATTGTAGCAACTTCCCGGATTCATAGTGCTGTTATCTGGACGCAAGATTCAGACTTAAAAGGTATTGAGGGTGTAAAATTTGCGAACAAACGATAAAACAATGGGAACCTCCTGATTTTATATCCACACCCGTATTACGGCAAGCACTAAAAACCGTATGAATATTTTCCTCCAATCACTCTCTGTTCTCTTCTCCTACCTCCTCGGCGCCGTTCCCTTCGGGCTTTTTTTTGCCAAACTGTTTTCCGGAATCGACGTTCGGACTATCGGAAGCAAGAACATCGGCGCCACGAACGTCCTGCGAGCTGCCGGAAAAAAGGCCGCAATCCTGACTTTGCTGGCCGACATTCTAAAAGGCTTTCTCCCTGTTTTAATCGTTCATCTCCTGATCAACAATGACGTTACAACCGTGCTCGCAGGCGCAGCGGCAATCCTGGGACACAATTTCCCTGTTTATCTGCGTTTTAAAGGCGGCAAAGGGGTCGCCACCAGCCTCGGGGTGGTACTTGCCGTATCCCCGTGGATAGGGTTAGTCTGTCTCCTGGCCTGGGGGTCCGCGGCATTCCTCTGGAAGTATTCTTCGCTCTCCGCGCTCGTAGCGTTCGCCTGTTATCCTCTTTTGACGTTTTTTACTGCAAAACCGGATTCAAAACCCCAGGAAGCCCTGTCCATTTTCATCTTCGGCATGATCTACTCCCGGCATCGGGAGAACATTAAACGGCTCTTTGCCGGCACTGAGCCGAAGATAGGGAAGAAATAATGCGATGCAAAGCAAGAATAGCCATGGGGGTAATGGATGACACGTTTTTATAGCTTCTTATTTTTTACTCTCCTGATTATCCCTTTGACCGCAAGAATTTCTTCGTCATCCACCTTTGTCGATATCGAAGACACTCAAATCTACAACATTCTCTCCCGGCTTGAAGCAGAGGGCGTAGTCAACGATGGACTTTTGTCTACAAAGCCGCTCAGCCGTAAAGAGGTTGTACGCCTCACGCGCGAAGCTGAGGTGAATGCGGAAGGGCAAAGCGAATTTATTAAGAGCCTGGTCCAGGACCTTAAACAGAGGGTCAAACCTGAGGAATTCGAGGCAGGAAGCTTAAAACCACTGGATGCCGTCTATGCGAAGTACATCTACACCAATGCCGATGTTTTGTCGCTTGCCTATCCGGGCGCAGTGCGTGAAAAAGAGCAAGCTCTTAATTACAACAACGACGGCGATCTCTATGGCCGCGGTTCCAATTATCGAACCGGCTTTATCTCGCGGCTTGATGACCTCGGGCCTTTCTCTTTCTATCTGAACCCGGAATTCAGTTCATCGGACGGTTCGGAGAGAGGGGTTCTTAAAAAGGGGTATGGAGTGCTCGGCTTTTCATGGATCGACATCATCGCAGGCAAGGATTCCCAATGGTGGGGGCCTGGATATAACGGCGCTATTCTCCAGTCAAATAATGCAGAACCCCTCACAATGATCAAATTTACCGGTCCCGAACCCTTGCAATTGCCCTGGATATTCAAATTCCTGGGTCCATTCCAATATTCCCTCTTCGTGGCAAAACTGGAGAAAGACAGGGCCGATTTCCCGGAGCCTTATCTCGATGGCCTCCGCTTCGATTTTAAACCGAGTCCCTACATTGAACTGGGACTTGAAAGGATTGTGCTCCTCGGCGGCCAGGGCAGGCCCCTGTCAACAAATCAATGGATAAATAGTTTTATCGGAATGGAGGCACACCCTAATAAATCTGAATCAGACTATACTGACTCGGAGTCCGGCTT
>JAJXTW010000097.1 GCA_021783455.1 Nitrospirota bacterium
ATTTTTTTGTTGCCGTAGGTTGCCCGCACGAGCTCGGGCCTGTTCCCTTTTCGAACAACGTACAGGTCAGTCTCCGTCTTGCCTTCGACGATCGCTTCTCCGAGCCCCCAGGCAGCGCTGATGATCAGCTTGTCCCGGTCGCCTTCCGGCGTCGACGAATAGATGACCCCGCTGGCCGCGGCATCAACCATGACCATGCAACCGACCGCCATTTTAAGCGCCCTGATATCATAGCCCAGCTGCTGCTGGTAGGCGACAGCCTTGGCCGAGTAGAGGCTGGCGACCACCTTCCGGTATGCCCTCTCTACTTCCTCGAACACGAGAGGAACATTCAGGATGGTCTTGAACTGCCCGGCAAAGGAATGGCTGCTGTCTTCTTCCTCGGCGCTGCTTCGGAGCGCAAGAAAAGAGCCGTTGTTGCGCCTGCGTATCTTGTCCAGGGCTTTCTGGATCCCGCGGCTGGTCTCCGGGGGGATTGTCCCATGAAGGATGAGCTCCTGCAGCTCTTGAAGGGCCGTGTCCGATAAAGAGGAGCCCTGCCGCAGTTGTTCGATATGGTCGCCGAGATGATTCTGTTTGACGAATGCGTCAAAACCCGAAGTCGTGATGACGAATGCGTCGGGAACCTGGAGGTGCAACTGGTTTTTTACCTCGGCGAGTTGGGCGTTCTTGCCGCCAACAACCTGCAGCATGCCCCAGGGGATCTCTTCGAAGAACAGAACAGGCGCCCCTGCTGCCGGCGGCGCTTCGTCCACCACGCGGCTGATCAAGGAATCGATGTACTCGAAGGATTCATGCAGCCGTGAATACCGGTCCTGCGTAAGCGCATCAAAGGCTTGGAGCGAATTTTCCATGTCGTTCTTGAGAGAAGCATAGGCCTTTTTGACGTAAACAATATCGAAGAGATAGTCGCCGCCCAGTTTTTCGCCCATGTCCGTGATGGTTTCCAGGGCGCTGTTGTTGCTGTCGAGTACGCTCTTGAAGCGCTCGAATATGGCCCTGAATTCCGCAGGATCGGAAGGGAACTTTCTGCGGGAGAAGGTCCGGGACAGGGAGGAGAGCACAGATTTTATGGAAACTGCGTTTTTCATGACATACCTGGAAACAACCTGAAAAACATTAACCACGGATGGACACAGATAAACACGGATATTTTAAAATCTTGAAGAAAAAATAGGCATCACTTCCGGGGGAATATCCCATTGCATTCTCCGATGTTTATTGACTTTTACCGTGTTCATCTGTGGTTCCAACCGCTTTTTACACCTTGTCCAGCGCACGCCGGATGGATTCCTTCAGCTCTTTGATCTTGACCGGCTTGGGGAAGAAGTCATGCACGTCCCCCCGCAGCGCTTCGATGGCGGCATCGAGGTTCGCAAAAGCGGTGATCATGATCACCGTCGTCGCGGGGTACTCCTTTTTCACGATCCGGAGGACCTCCATGCCGTCGATGCCCTTCATCTTGTAATCCGTGACCACGACCTGGAATTTCTTTTCCTTCAGCCGCGCCAGCGCGGGCTCGGCATTCAGGAAGGTCTCGACGTCGTAGCCTTCCTGTTCGAGCGACATCTTCGCCATGTCGCCCACGATCTTTTCGTCATCAATGACCATGATGCTGTATTTATCCATTGTTCTTCTCCTCGCTCTGATGATAGCAGGGCAGCTCGATGGTGAAGGTCGTGCCCACCCCGGTCTTGCTATCCACCCTGATTTCTCCGTTATGATTTTTTATGATGCCGTAACTTACCGAAAGCCCCAGTCCGGTCCCACCATCCCCTTTCGTGGTGAAAAAAGGATCAAAGATGTGCGGCAGGAACTCGGGCGAAATGCCCTTGCCGGTATCCATCACCGTGATATCCACGGAGTCTCCATCCTTTCCTATCCGCGAAGCGATAAACAGCTTTCCCCCCGCCGGCGTGGCCTGGACCGCGTTCGTCACAAGGTTCACGAGCACCTGCTGGATCTGGTGCTCGTCGATGTACAAATGGGGCAGCCCGGTCTCCAGTTTTACCGTGGTCTCGATATTCGACACGTCGATCATGTTCTGGACCAGCGTAAGGGTCTTCTGGATCACGGCGTTGATGTCCTCCTCCTTCGGGTTCGCGTCCTTGGGCTTGGAAAAGTCCAGGAGGTTCTTCACGATCTTGCGAATCCGCTCCGTTTCCGCATCCACTTTGCCCATGAATTCGATCCGATCCTTCTCGCTCAGCTTGGCATACAGCTCTTCGTAGGTCTGGGCGATCATGGAAATATTGTTCAGGGGGTTCGTGATCTCATGCGCCACGCCGGCGGTAAGAATGCCGAGGGAAGCCAGTTTCTTGGACTGGATGATCTGTTCCTCGCGGTGCGCCAGTTCTTCCGACATGGAGTTGATGGCCGTGATGACCGAACCCAGTTCGTCCCTGGTCCGGAAACCTTCGATCCGGTTGAAGTTTCCCTCGGAGATGGATTTAGTCAGCTTTTCGATCTCCCGCAGCGAGCGCACGATCTTCTGCGAGATAAAATGGCTGATGATGAGCGCCGAGGCGAGGATCGCCCAGAAGGAGAAAACCAGGATGCTCTTCGAGCTCAGGATGATGTCGTTGACTCGTTTCCGTTCGAGGCGGGTGATGGAATCGGAAAATTCCTTCAATTTTTTCCCCGCCGCCCGGATCTTTGCTTCGAGCTCGGCGTTCAGCCGGGGCACTTTTACCGTCTCGGCGATGACGTACGAATAGGATTGCAGATAGGACTGGAGTTTGTTGAGATCGGTCTCGCCGATGGCCGGGATGATGTCTTTTTTCGCGGCGTCGAGGGTCTTCATGGTGTAGGAGATCTTGTCGCGTATTTCGGCGAGCGCGCTCTTGTCCTGGTAGAGAAAATAATTTTTCTCCGACAAGCGCATTTCCAGGAACGAGGCGTTCAAATCATCGGCGATCTCGACGAAGCGCAGCTTCGTGAGCACCAGGTTCATGTTCTGAAAAGCGAAAAACCCGATCAGGATGATAAAGGCGCCGTTGATGATGTTTGAAATGATGAGTTTGTTTTCGATCTTCATACATCGAATATTATACTCTAACCCGGCGCTTTTTTGAACCGGTAATATGCCTTGGCCGTCACTCCTCCGTCACCTGCCCGTTGTCCTGTCTTTTGTCTCCGAAGAAGCAAAGAGAAAGATCCGCGGACGAGATGGGGCAGAAGAAATGGGGGATGGCGCCCTAGCGGGCACGGGGTGTAAAATTATGATGTCGAGTTTGCATTGTGTACCGAATTGTCGGCAGGAACATCTTTTACATACATGGTTTCTTTAATGGACAGGTCAATGTCGTATCCCAATTCCCGATTCGCTCTCTCGATGAAATGCACAATATCTTTGATGTCCGTCCCCGCCCCGAAGAAAATCTTGCGGCTTCCTTGTGCGGTGCTGATGAGTAAATTGTACCGCCCTCGGAATACCCCGATCAAAAGCCACAGGCCTGCTCCGACCATAAGCCAAAGCCCAATGGGGACCACAGGAATGCTGAACGTATGGGAAATCAGGTGAAAAAAGAAGGCCCCGACTTCCGCCATGATGAACGCAGCGATAAGGAAAACCAGGCCTGTCACAATCAATCCAAAGCCGGCGAGAAACTGCAGAAAGGGATGTCGCGTCGATGAGTCATAGGCCAGCTTGATCCGCCGAATATCCTCTTTCGGAACGGCCGCCGCAATCCTACTCTCTTCGAGTTGACTGATGCCGGATGCAGAAATCTGTACGGTTGAACATCTCATGATCGTACGATAAAAAGCTCCGAGGCAAAAGAAGTCGATTCTGGAACGCAATTCAACGTACAGCGCTTGAAAAACCCGCCCCCGGGTTTCCAGCTCCGGGGGCAGGTCCTAATGACAGACACGCGGCTTGACTAGACTTCTGCGAATTCTTTGGCTGCTTCCGCCGCTTCGGCGTCCACCTTGGTTTCCTTCTTGCCGACTGAGAGCACTGCTGCAATCACGTTCAGCACCAGAAGCACGCCCATGACCACGATGAAACCCCGCATAAAGGCGTGATCTTTCATGTCAAGGGGGATGGCGTTGTTGCTGAAAACGTGTCGAACATCCCCATACCCCTTATCAGCAAGATATCTGTGTTCCAGTTTCGTGAAGATCAAACCGGAGATGTCTACGCCGAAGATCAGGCCAAGGGACCTCATCATATTCAAAACGCCGCCGGCCAGACCCAGTTTTTCCCTCGGCGCGGCGCCCATGATCGCGCTGTTGTTCGGCGGAGTGAACATGCCCATGCCGACGCCCAGCAGTATTAGCTCACCGATCATCAGCGGCAAGTGTGCCTGAGCCCCCAGGAACATGAGGGAAAAGCAGGCGAGCCCGGCCACGAACATCCCGCTCGCCGTCATGATCCTCGCACCGTACTTGTCGGAAATATGGCCGGAGAATGGCGCAACGAGCGCCATGGCGAGAGGAATAGGGGTAAGCAGGCTGCCCGTAAGCGCAGGGCTGTAGTTGAGCACCTTCTCAAGGTAAAATGGCATCAGGAACAGGACGGCAAAAAGGACATAATAGGACATCATGCCGGTCAGATTGCCGATCAGGAACGTGCTGTTCTTGAACAGTTTCAAATCGATCAACGGATGCTTGACGCGGAGTTCCGTGATCACGAACAAGCCCAGCAGGATACAGGCATTCAAGAAGTAAACCATGATGGTAGTCGAACCCCATCCGAGATTGACTACTTCATTGAACGCCAGGACGAGAAATGCAAGCCCCGAAGCGAAGAACACCGTGCCGAGGTAGTCGATTGACTCCTTTTTCCCCGATTTTTCATTGGGCGGCAGAATATACAGGGCAGCGATCGTGCCGAGAATGCCGATCGGGATATTGATATAGAACACGGAACGCCAACCGATCGTGGAGATCAATACGCCGCCGACAAAAGGACCGACGGCCATGGCAATGGCCTGGACCGCACCCTGAATGCCGATGGCCTTACCCCGCTCATTCCCCGGGAAAGCCTGGGTAATAAGTGCAACGGAGTTCGCCTGCAAAAGCCCGGCGCCAACAGCCTGGAGAACGCGCGCCCCAATCAGCATGATCGCGGACGTGGACATCCCGCAAAAGAGCGAACCTACGGTAAAAACAACAAAACCGGCATTGTACAGCTTGGATCTGCCGAACATGTCTGCGAGCCTTCCGAAAAAGGGAAGGAAGATAGTCAGAGTGAGCATGTACGACATTGCCACCCACTCGATAAGGGACATGGAAACATTGAACTCGTTTTTCAGGGTGGGCATGGCAACGTTGACGATGCTGACGTCCAGGGCCGACATGGTCGCGCCGATAAGGACGTTGATCAGAATAAACCATTTCCAGGTAGGCCTGGCGGAGAAAAACGGATGGGGAAACTGTAATAACTTTTTCATAACAGTGACATCTCCTCTCTAAAAATAATAGATACCCATTTAAGGAACAACACAAGTGTCATACTTCACGGCAATGGCCGATGCCGGGCGCACGCGTGAAACATCGGTAGACACTTTTGGGTTTAGGAGTCCTGTTCATCCGCGGGACCATGACGATCCGCGGATTGAGTCGATAGAAAACGCTTGTTTGAGCCTTCGTCTCGACTGCATCCGGGGGGACCGGGGCCGTTCCCTTCACGCCTCCGTATCTCGGATCGCCAGCGGGGTCAAACTCCCCCCACAGGCCGGCCTGGCCGATGCAACTGAAGAATTCAGTGGCGCTATAACGGCTTTCCTTTTCCCTTTGCGCGGCTGAGGCCGGACTGACGTCGACAAACTGGAGCATGCTGAACATCAGCATGAGCAGCATCGAGCCGAAGAAACGCATACTGCTCAGTCTGGCGTAATGTGCCAGTCTGGTGTAATGCGCCAGTCTTGCATAGTGCAGCAGCCTGACAAAATGTATGAGTGCGTGGATATGGATATGCATTACTGCTCCCTAAAAAAACGATCCCGGTTTCGCCGGTCACTCCGGATAAGCGGCCCCTCGCGGGATTTCCGCCTGTTCCTTTCGCACGGGCCAATACCAGAGCGTCCCGTCTATCACCATGAGAAGCCCCGCCGCAATGAGCCAGAGATTGAACGATGTCAGCAGGCCAAATCCAAAATAGTTTATGACACCGATTCCGATGCTCAGAAAAGATATGCCCGTCCGGATAAAGGCCAGCCCGGTCCGTGCGCGGGCATAGATGGTGCGGTAACAAGCAGCTATCGTCCGCTGGGCAGCCAGAACATTCCGTTCCCGCGCAAACATGGTGCGCACTTTGCTCGACGGTGACGGATACAGATAGGTGCTGTGCTCGGAAAGATAATCTCCCATGCGGGCAAGCATCGTGCCCTGTGTTTGACGCTTGATTCCCGTGTTTTCCAGAAGATGATAATTCTCGAGGAATTGAATCGTTGTCGCAGTGACCTCTACCAGCGTCTGGTGCCCCGGAGGGGTCAAGCGGGATTTCCGCACGTTCAGATACTTGGGAAGACCGTAAAAAGCGATTATAATCCCGATTATCAGTACGGAAAAATACAGATGAGGGGAACTGCTGGCGTTTTTCGTCTGGAGCAAGGTATTGGAAAGCGCAATCGTGCCCAACCCCCAGCGCTGGAAGGCAAGGCCGGTCCGGGCGCTCGCAAGGTCGGTACGGTAGCAGGCGAGCCGCGTCCTCCAGTGGGCCATGGTATTGCGCCAGTAGGCGAGGCCCGTCCGTTCCGTGCCGATCAACAGTCCCGGCTTAGCATGAAGATAGTCCTGGATAAACCACTGTATGTCGGAATCGAGGGTGACCCGGAATTCGTATCGTTCGGCCGGGACGTATTTTTTCACGTCGTCCCTCACCGCGGGGCTGGCTGGGTACCTTGCCGCAATGACCACGGTGCCGCTGCTGTCCTTGATGACGGGCATCCACTGGTTCGTTGAAAGCGCGTCAGCGCTGAGGCCGGTCAGAAGCTCAGGCGGTATGGGGAGGCGTTCATCATATTCAATAGCGGGGCATTGGTAGAACGCGGCAAGCGCCTCAAGCAACAGGTGCTTGGGCACGCCATACTCCGCAAGCAGCAACTTCTCGATGTCGATCCCCCGTGCCTGGGCAACGAAGGCCGCTTCTTCAAGCATGGTCCTGTCGAGAATTCCCTGATCAGCCAGGAAGGAAAATTCCGGACCTGTCCGCTCATCGGCATTCGTCAGATCATTATTCATGTTCAGAAGCTCACTATTCATTTTGGTTAAAAATAACGGTTCCCCATTTATTCGTCGGTACGCCGTAATCGGGAAACGTTATCTCCATATCACCATTGCAATAAGGGTACTGCGCTCTCATTCTTTTGGCCGGGATGGCCCAGTAGTACCCGTCAGCAATCAACGCAAGACCCAGGACGATCAGGATGATGTTAAAAAGCGTCCAGCCGACCGAAGCCTCGCCGAAATATACCATAAGGCCCGCACCAACGGCAGTAATACTCATCCCGGTCCGGACAAATGCCAAACCCGTTCGCGTTACCGCCATGACTGAGCGAAGCCTGGCCATTACGCATCGCCGGTCCGCGAGAACAGTCCGCTCGAGTGCGAGGCCGGTCGTGGCCCATATGCCCGGCAAATGGGAGGCACGGACCGGCGGACTTGCGTTGTCTTTTTTGGGCCCGGTGCGGTTATGCCGGAGCGGGAAAACCTTGTCCCAGATGCTTTCCTTGTTGACCGCGGCAATCACGGATTTAAAACTGTCTATGCCGGACCGCCTTCCGCCGAGATACCAGTAGAACCCTTCCGCAGACATCAACAGTCCCGCAACGATGAGCGACACATCGAGAATCGTCCACCTGCTGGTGTGAAATTCCCGGAGCAGTCCGATACCGAGTCCGATGAAGGCAACTCCCGTCCTCGTAAAAGCGAGCCCTGTCCGGGCCCGCGCCAGTTTGGTCCTGTGGCCTGCCAGGGAGGTCCGTTCCTCCGCCATGTCGGTCCTGTCGGAGGCAAGAAACCTTCTTCGCATGACAGGAGAAAGATTTTCCCACCCCGCCCGAAGCGCTTCTGCGCCCATGACAACGCCGCTTCGGTTGAATACGGGGTCCCCCTCGGAGTTCATTGACTCCTTCAGCACGCAGGCGCCCCAGGAAGGCTCGGTACAGGAAGAATCAATCGGTTTTTTTGCTATCTTTCGAGCGGGGAAATACCATTTCAGCCCATCGTAGAGCATGATAATGCCGGCAACAAGAAGCGGCGCCTCAAGAACGGTAAAAATGCCAATGCCGAACACTCTGAGGAACAAGAGGGCGATAATGATGAACGAGACGCCGGTCCTGATGAACGCCAGACCGGTCCTTCCCTTGGCGAATAAGGTCCGGTAATGCGCATAGGTTGACCGCCGGTAGGCGAAATAGGTCCTCACCCGTGCCAGGGGCGTCCTCCCGCCGGCGAAGGGAAACCAGGGATTAACGTCAAAATTGTGCTCGATGATGCGAATAATGTCGGAGGGAAGGGCAACAATAAAATCGATATGCTGAACGTCCAGCGTCTTTTTAATGTCGTCAATCACCCGTTGATCGTCGGGTAGGTAGGCGATCACTTCGGCCCGCTCCTGCCTGACCGATCGCGGAAACCAGAGAGACTGCTTAAGTTTCTCCATGTCCAGGCGCAACGTGATGAAATACGAAGCGATGACGCTTTCATCGTATTCCACGAAGGGAAACCCGTAGAATTCCGACAGGCAAAAGAGGATCTCGTGCTTTGCCACGCCCTTCCGGAGCAGCAGTTCTTCCAAGGCGATACCGGACGATGCTGATTCCCGTGCGAAGCTACCCAGTTCGTCCTCGGAAAGAATTCTTCTTCTGAGAAGTCTGTTAAATTTTTTCTTCAACATAGTTACATTCCCGCAGCCGGGTGGAACGGAAGAGAATGCGTCTCATAAGGAGGTTGCCGGCGTTTCCATCAAAGAGGGCCGCCTTTCACGCCTCCGAACAGCAGATGCACGGCTAAAGGTGCCAATCTGAATAAATGCTTAGGGAAGAGCTGGAGGATGGACGTCTTCTCGTGAATTATTCGATTAACCTGAGATACCGATTTCCTTTACCGCTGTTTCTCAATCGTTCACACTGCGCGGATTAAGCCTTTTTTTCTTCTATTTTTTCTACCGCTGTTTTTTCTACCGCAGCAGCTTCCTGTCCTTCTCTCATTGCTTTCTTGAATTCCTTGATGCTCTTACCCAGCCCTGCTCCCAGTTCCGGGAGTTTCCCCGGGCCGAAGATGACCAGGACGATCACGAGAATCAGAATCAGATGCATTGGTTGCGCTAATCCTTCAAACATTTTTTACTCCTTTTCCCTGCTCTTATTGGCGGAAGTTGGATGGGAGGCTTGCCGCCTCCCCGTTACAAGAGGTTGCAATGTACCACAAAAAACTCCGCGCGCAAAGAAAAATTTCTCTTTATTTCCCGTGTTATTTGACGAAAACACGCCCTTTACGACACCCCGACCACATACACCGGGCAGGGCGCTCGATCGATCACTTTTTCCACCACATGATCGCCGAAAAGCCTGCTCAGGATTCCTTTTTTCTTTTTCGACCCCATGATGATGAGATCGCAGTTCTCTTCCTGTGCGACCTCCACGATGCGGTCAGGCACGTCTCCTGCTTCCAGCCTGGTCTTAACGAGCGCGCCTTCGGCCTCGGCTACCTTGTTGATATCAGAGAGGGCCTTCGCCCCTCCGTCGTCCAGCACGTCATTCAAATTCTTGATGCCAGTCAGGTCGAGGTCTCCCTCGTAAGGCTGGACAACTTTCACGATCGTTATCCAGGTCTTTTCGTCCTGGGCAAGCTTAATGCCCTGCTTCAGGACTTCCCTGGACCCGTTCACTGCAATAAGTACTTTTCGGTAACCTTTCATATATTCACTCCTTAACCTGCTGCTCGAAAAAAACCTTATCTCGCTATCAATATCGGGCACGAAGCATAGGCAATAATACGTTCCGCCGTACTGCCCATGATCGCCTTGTTCATGCCGCGCCATCCATGGGTCCCGACGACGATCAGGTCGTGTTTCATCGTGTCGGCGATCTCAACGATCTTG
>JAJXTW010000098.1 GCA_021783455.1 Nitrospirota bacterium
TTTCGATGATCTGCATGGGACATTCCGCAACACAGATACCGTCTCGTTTGCACTTCTTTTCGTCGACCGTAAACAAACTCATGGGCCCCTCCCTGGGAACACAATAGTTGAGACATCTGGTTCGCGGCTACTATTCTACTGATCTCGCGGCAGAAACTCAATCCAAAAAGGATCAAGCGATCTCTCGAGAACCTTTAGGAACCTTTAGGGTCAAGTCTTTCTTCTTGCATTAGTTGGGCAATCGTGCGCACTGCATTGAACGATCATATTATACGACATAGGCCAGAGAGATTCTCCTCTCCGGCCTTTTGTCAGAGCTGGAGCAAAAGCCAGCGAGGAGCTATGAGCGGGCGTCTTCCCTGACACTCGTCCCTTCCTTCACGAACGCAGCAGCGGCCGTGCGGTTCTCCACTCCCAATTTCTGATAGACCCTCTCCAGATGAATCTTCACGGTCCCGGGCGAGATCTTCAGTATCCGGGCCGTTTCCGCGTTGGTCTTGCCCTGGGCCACCCAAGAGAGGACGTCCTCCTCCCTCTGCGTGAGTCCGAAGGACCTGAGCGGCCGCGCCTGATCTTCGACGACGGCGATGGCCTTGCGGACCGGTGCATGGGCTTCGGCGTTCTTGTGGGCCTGGATGAGGTGCGGTCCCAGCAGGTCCAGGATCAGCCGTTCCTCTTCGGAAAAATCGCGCTTGTCGCGGTTGATCGCGAGGTTCCTGTTCAGGGTCCGGCCGCAATGCAGGAAGAGGAGCATCTGGTACTCGATGCCGAGCTTGCGGTAGAACTCGTTGTACAGGCCGAGCTGGCGGAACTGGGACTTCGTAAGGACATCATGGATCTTCACGGCCTTTCCGATGTAGGCGTCCCTGTCCACTGAGGGATTGACGGGCCGGCCAACGGCATACCCCGGGTAGATGATATGCATCAGGGGGTGGTCGGCAAGATTGGTTTCGAATGCCGCGACCTCGTCAGGGGAAAGGTAGGGGACAGGGCGGATGATGTTCTTCGAGAGCTCGATCTTCTCGAGGTTCACTTCGGCATACCCCACGGACAGGGCCGGGAGCAGCCGGGCGATGGCATCGACCATGTTCTCGTGAAATGTGTCGACATTCAGGTCGGAGTAGATTTCGAGGATGCAGTTCTGCAGATTCTTCAGGTTGCGCGCGCTCAGATGTTCCATCGTGAATTGCCTTTCCCACTATGCCGAACGGCATATAGCATTATTATAATTCTGGGTTTATTATCCGTCAACATAAACTTGCAACTTTATTATAGTCTGACGACGTACTGAGGAGATGGTTCGATCGGGGAGGAGAAGTTTTATATTTCCTTATTCATGATCTGACGGACATGCGTAAAATGCATCTCGCAATGATCCGCGATCGCCCGCCGGGTATAACCGTATTTCTCCACGGCCTCGGCGATCTTCTTGTTTCGCTTTGTTTGTCCTTCAGGACGGCAGGTCCTGATCGTCTTTAAAAACAGCCTTGCTCTCGACCATACAGGCATCACCCAAGAGATCCTCCTCATCGATGGGGGGAATTCGAAGGTGCGGGTGATTTTCCCACTGAGGCTGTCTCAGAATGTGTTTGAAATCAGTCCGGGAGGTGTAGCATGAAGAGTGCAATGATGAACAGCTTCGTACGGGTCCTTGCGGCGCTTGTCCCGCTCGCCCTTGTTGTTTCCTGCGGCGGAGGCGGCGGGGGTGCAGCCGGCGGCGCTGTCGCGAACACAGCGCCGGTCGCGAATGCCGGGCCGGACCAAACGATACTGGTCGGAGACACTGTGCAGCTTGACGCCAGCGGCTCCAGCGATGCGGACGCCGATGTGCTTTCCTATACGTGGTCTTTTACGGCAGTTCCTGCGGGAAGCGTTGCCACGCTCTCCGACATCCATGCAATCAATCCGACCTTCGTAGCCGATCTGCCGGGACATTACACGGTAGGACTTACGGTGAGCGATGGTCATAACAATACCGGCACGGCTGCAGTGACCGCCACCACCCTGACCTTGTCGAGCGCGAACATCCAGATAGCTCCGGCCGTCATTACCGGCGGCACGTCAACGACATTGACCTTGACCCTCCCCTCGCTCCTGAGCGGTCCCGCGTCCACCGTCACGGTCACGATCACATTGGCAGGCGGATCGCCGGCAACCGTGACCAAAGCAGGCGGCGCTGCGATCGCTCTTACTGACCTGGGCACCAGCATTTCGGTCGATGCTCCTGCCACACTAACGGCAGACAACAAGACGTTCACCTACACGCTGACCGTGGGCAGTGCTTCCGGAAAGCAGGTCAGTGCAACCGGAGATTTGAGCGTTGTGCCGCTGACGCTGCTTGCGAGTGCATCGATACCGGTTGCTCCGTCGGTCCTCTCGGGAGGCACCACGACGACACTGAGCTTGCCGCTGCCCGCACTCACGAGCGGCGCAGGGTCCGCATCCGGCATTGTGCTGACAATGACACCTGCCGGGGGCTCGCCTGCTGGCGTGAGCAAGTCGGGCGGAGGTGCAATCGCTCTTATTGACCTGGGTACCAGCATTACGATCGATGCCCCCGTTACGGTATCGACCGATAACAAGTTGTTTACCTACACCCTGACTGTTTCAAACGCGGCAGGCACTGAGGCCACGGCATTGGGCACGCTCAGCGTCGTGCCGTTGCCGGTCCTGGCGAGTGCGTCCTTTGTCGTCAGTCCGTCTGTCATTACGGGCGGGACCGCACCGACCTTGTCCCTTACTCTGCCGTCGCTCACCAGCAGCGCAGCGTCGGCCTTCAGTGTTACCGTTACGGTGTCGCCTGGCGGGTCTATGACCAAGTCGGGTGGCGGCGCGATCACCGCGGTCGATCTGGGCACCGGCATTTCAATCAATGCGCCCGTTACGGCATCGACCGACAACAAGTCGTTTACCTACACCCTGACCGTTGCCAATGCGGCGGCTACGTCAGTGTCCGCGACGGGAACCCTCAACGTGGTGCCTCTTCCCGTGTTCTCGATCCCGTTAACGTTAGTGCCATCGACCATTACCGGCGGTACCTCGCCGACCCTGACCTTTTCTCTGCCGTCGCTGGCGATCGGGTCGGCCAGCAGCGTAGCGCTGACCGTGACGCCGTCGGGCGGATTGCCTTCGACGGTGACCAAGTCGGGTGGCGGAGCGATCACGGCGGCCGATCTGGGCAACGCCATTTCGGTCAATGCTCCGGTCACGCCCGCCGGCGCGAATACGACATACACGTATGCCCTGACAGCCACCAATGCAGCAGGGACGTCATCGGCTCCAGTGACAGCAATTCTTACCGTGGTGCCGTGAGGGAGTATCTTAGTGCCAGGCCTCAGAATTTGTATTAGTATTAATAACAGTTTAGTCCTTTTTACACCTCATGCATGTTACTGAAACTATACCCAAGTATATCAAAGGCCCGGGAATTTCCTGAGCCTTTCTGTGTGCTGTTGTCTTTCCTGTTCATTAATTCCCGTGCGCGCCGTCGCAATAGGGCGGCGTCTTGGTGCGGCCGCACGTGCACAGCCACACCTTCTTCTTTTCCTTCACCTCGAACTGCACCGGTGTCTTCACGCCTGCCTTGTGCGCCCCGTCGCAAAACGGCGCGGTCTTACTCTTACCGCAGCTGCACCAGTAATACGTTCCTGCTTCCAGTTCTTTCTCGATCGGCTGTTTTCCGCTCATGTCATGATCTCCTTTATGGTTGGTTTGGATCAAGGGGTGGGACGGTCCTCCGCGGCCGACGGCATCGCGTCTCTCTTTCCCGCTTGATTCCTATTTACTATTGGGGTATATTATGACAGCTGCATTCTAAATGCAAGTAGGCACTTTTTTGTATGGTACTTACCATTTAGTTAGTATGAGTGAGCGGGCAGCGGGAACGAGGAGGACGGCATGGAACACGAACAGGCGAACTGTCCGGCGGAGATAGCGATATCCCTGCTCGGGAGCAAATGGAAGCTGTTGATCCTGCGGGAGCTGTTCAAAGGCATGAGGCGCTTCGGCGAGCTGGCCCGGAGCGTACCGGGGATAAGCCAGAAGATGTTGACCCAGCAGCTCCGGCAGATGGAAGGGGACGGTCTGGTGAACAGGAAGATCTATCCCGAGGTCCCGCCCCGGGTCGAATATTCGCTGACCGCGATCGGCACGAGCCTCAAGCCGGTCCTGGACGCGATGCACAAATGGGGCGCGAAGTACATGATGCAGAGCGGGAAGTCGGATGCTGCCTGCAAGGTGAAGGGTTCGGCGGCGTAGACGGCAGGATACAAAGCGACATTGTTGCACTCGTTGTGTGTTGTCCCCGTGAAGCCGTCCTCTGCGACATCAACGTCACCCTCGACATCTTCCTGAAGCGCGATCCCTGTTGAACGCCTTCCCGCATCTATCCCTGCAGGCACGCAATATGCATTTATACATGGTAGATCGTATCTGAATTGTGTTTTAGATAGCGATAATGCGGCCTTACTCGTGAGCTTTCAGTTGTTGCTTTGTGTCGATAATGCTTCATGGTGTCTATTTATCCACACCATAAAATGCGTTACGATACTTTAGGCTCACGAGATGGAAAGCAGGAAGATTGAGGTCACGGAGTTTGCAGAGGGGAGGACGCATAATTATGAAAGGCTCTGCCCATACCATTTCGAGTCAAAGGAGGATGCCATGGATATTGAAAAGATTCTCGAAGAGTATCGAAACGGCGACGAGGGCATGCGGCTTCGCTATTTTCTCGCTTTCCGCGATCTTCGGGCTTATTTCAGCAGGATTGACGAGGAGAGCCCGGAACACGATTTGAGCATCATGAGGTTCCCCTGGAGCAGGAAGCATCACGTCCCGCGTGCCGCCTGACGGCGGCCTGGTGAGGGAAGATGTTCATCCGGTACTTCTTTAAAGCCGGAGTTCATCAGTGATTTCCAGGCTCATGGCCTTTCCGTATTTCTTCATGAAATAACAAAGGCCCGGGAAGAGCCCGGGCCTTCTTGTTTACGGCTATACTTTTAATCCCATCCTCACCCCCTGCACTCGCGGCTAGCGTTCATAACCGCTGGGTGCAAGTCCCTAACCCTCCCCTTGAAAGGGAAGGAACTTCTTAGGCGGCGTGCGGTTTTGCGATCTTCGGTGGAGCTATTTCCCGGTAATTAGAGAAGCTCAGGGATTCGAGGAAACTCTGCATTGCTGCCGGATCCAATCCGGCCGGGACCGCAACATCCCGCTGACAGGCTGTCAGGATCGTATGGACGAGGTCTCGAGCGCTGAACTGGAGGATCTCCTGGATAGCCTCGGGAGACACGTCCTCGATCAGGAGGGCGCTTTCCTGATACCAGCCGTCTTCGCGGCCGCTTGCCGATTCGAAGGGGATGCCGGCCTCTTTTGTCACGATCCCCTGCTGAAGGGCAAAGTGAGAAACGTCGGCCCGAAGCTGCTGCAGGCCTTTGAATGCCGCGTTGGAGCAGATCCCGGTCCTTCCCCAGATGATGGGGTTGAACTTGGGGAGGCTGATCCCGCTGGACAAGATGTAGCTCCCGGGGCGGTCCTCGGACTCACGAATGACGAGGGAGAAGAAATCGTTCTTGTACTCCAATGAATCGATGGCTGTCGTAGGCATGATCAACTTCCTCCTTCTTGAAAGAAATTTATTCAGCACAATTTTTGTCCTGTTTGAATTCAGTATAGCCGAAGCGGAAGTCGGGTGCAAGTAAAAAAGAATGATTCCAAACTGTATTTCTAATTTGACATCTCCTGATAATGCCGCTGATCATCCTGTTTCCTGATTGCCTTCCGCGCGGAAACCCGGTACGATATTGTATGGCTCGATTCAAGACCCCCCTCGAAATCTATGCGCTCCTCCCGAAAACGAACTGCGGCGAGTGCGGCATCGCGACCTGTCTTGCCTTCGCTGCTGCGGTCCTCAAAGAGGAAAAGCGGCCGTCCGGCTGCCCGCGCCTGGACCAGGCAGCGCTTGCCAAGCTTGGAGGCGCGATCAGCAAGCAGGTTAATATCGAGAGCATCAGGGATGAACAACTGAAGGAGCTGAAAGAGAAGATCGCGAAACAAGACATTGCTTCCCGGGCTGGGCTGCTCGGCGCTGCAAGCAACGGCAAGAGCGTTACGATCAGGTGTCTGGGCAAGGACTTCGAGGTCGATATGCAGGGCGCGGTAGCGTCGCAGTGCCACACCCACGCGTGGTTCACCCTGCCGCTGCTTGATTATATCCTTACCTGCGAGGGAGCGGAGCCCTCCGGCAAATGGGTGCCTTTCCGGGAACTCCCGAAAGGGAAGACCTGGAACCCGCTCTTCGAGCAGCGGTGCGAGAAGCCGCTGAAGCGGATTGCCGACAGCCACAGCGATCTGTTCGAGGGCCTCGTGGGCATGTTCAGCGGGACCTCGGCCACCCGCGCCTTCAATTCGGACATCAGCGTGGTCCTCTTTCCCCTGCCGCGGGTGCCGATGCTGGTCTGCTACTGGAGACCGGAGGACGGCATGGAGTCGCAGCTTCACCTCTTCTTTGACGATACCGCGGAGCGGAATCTCTCCGTGGAATCGCTGTTCACCATGGCGACCGGGATCGTGCGCATGCTCGAGCGGATCATGTACCGGCACACGGACGGCAGCAGCGAGCTGTCCTGAGGCGCGAAAAAAAAGCCGGCAAGAAGGATTCCTGCCGGCTTTTAACTTTGTCCAGCTTACTTTACCCGCCGACATACCCTCCCGAGAAATCCCCGTCAAATGATTCAGCAGGGCCGACGGAAACAGTATTCTCGTCAAACTCCGTGCCTGCCGAGCCCTTCCAGTCATAAGAACAGGCGTGCGACAGGATCTGAAGTTTCCAGTCGATCTGCTCGGCAAGTTCGTGGAGATGCCGGTCATACAGCATAAACAGCTCATGCTCTGTCGGGTAAGTTCGCTCGAGTTTGCCCTGTAAGGCTTCAATCCTCCCTTTTATGTCCCCGAGCTCGGTATAGATGTCATCGCAAAAACCTTTTTTTATGTCTTTAACAGTTGCCATAATTTCCTCCTTTGTCTTCCTAAAACTCGGTTTTTCCGCACCGTTTTCTTTAATCCCTTAATTAAAGTATAACACGGTCGCTGTCATCAGGACCGCACGGCTTCATGCTGCTTTAATTTTAGCACTATCTGTTTTGTACAAATAGCGTCGCTCTGGTCTTTCGTACTCCTTTTTTATCCGGCTTGGCCTTGTCAACCGTCAGTCAAAAGATCTGCGAATCGAATTCCACGCTAAAAAACCTCCTTGAAAATAATAGCTGGATATAGTACTGTTTGGCATAAAATCCTTCCCGAGGCGGCCATGAAAAAAGTATTGATTGCGCAGGAGCTCCAAGCTTTATTAGAGCAGAACAGGACCTTTTTAGACCGCACGGACATAAGGGTGTTCGCTGCACGTACAAACGAGGACATGCTGAAGGTCCATCGGGCAGAGAAGGCGGACCTTATTATTACGCAGCTCGACATGCCCGGCATGACCAGCGACCGGCTTTGCACCCTGATCAGGGAGGACGCAAGTCTCCGCGCGGTATCGCTGATCATGGTCTGTGCCAACACACCCGAAGCGATCAAGGAAAGCTCGCGGTGCAGAGCGAACGCGGTGCTGCTGAGGCCCCTCCACCCCGTCCTGCTCATGGCAAAAGCGCAGCAGCTCCTTGATATCGCCGCCCGGGAGACGCTCCGGGTGCTCCTGAGCGCAAACGTGGACAGCCTTTCCAGCGAGGGCTCGTTCTACTGCCGCACCAGGAACATCAGCACCACGGGAATGATGATCGAAACCGATAAACTTCTTGGGGAAGGCGTCCGGTTGTCCTGCCAATTCTATCTCCCCAATGCAAAAAAAATAGAGACGACAGGCAAGATCATCAGGATCATCCAGGAGACGTCGGGAGCTGAAGACTATCAGTATGGGCTCATGTTTACGGACATCACCCCCGAGGCCAAACAGCAGCTTATTGATTTTGTCGAAAGCAGGTCAAATAAATCTTCTCACGCCGGTTCCTAGCTGCCCTGCATCCTTCTCGCCCATGCCCCCGAAAAGCTGTTGTATCAAAGTGGAAAACACCGCCCGTGCAATTTGACACGCAACAGGGGGGTGCTATATTTAAAAAAGGGGGGAGGAATGGAGGTGGCGATAATGCCTGCAACAAAGGTCACGAACAATTGTTCCGTGTGCGGTATGAACGTAAATTCCAAGTTCAAGGCCGACTACAAGGGGCAAACTTATTACTTCTGCAGCGAGAACGACAAAATGGAGTTTCAGAAACGGCCGCAGGTGTACGCAGGGTTGGAGCGCGTAAGCAAAAAAGGCAAGGCAGCGTAGGTCTTGACCGGGCAAAGTGAAGATCGGCTTGTTGAGATGGCATCGATCCATCTGCGGGAAGTCCACGGGATGACATCGATCTCCCAGGCTACAGTGGCCGAGATCAAGAAGCTCTTTATCAGCCGGGCGACCTCCGATGCAGCCTACGTGGTTGATCGCATCTTGGAAAAATACAACTGCGACAGCGACCCGGAATGCACCTGGCGGTACATCGCCGAGTCCGAAAGGATCCTGACCAGCAGCGACACGGTCCACGCAAAGGAACTCAGGGCAGCCTGATTGTCGGTGCGTGGAAGATGCGAGAGGCGTGCAATCGTCCGAGAATCCGGGTGGAAACGATGATCCGGTGCCGTGAAAAATAAAAAGACCGTGCGGAGTAATTCCCGCCGGCCTTTTCCGTTTTGGCGATGCCCTTTTCCAGCAATGTCCTAACTCTTCAATACCTTCTCAGCCGCAATCTGCGCCTCATGCACGCAGTCGCCGATGCCGATGCCCTTGTACGAACAGCCGATGAGGTGCAGTCCCGGATGCGACGTGAGCGTCCGGTCCAGCATGGAAATGCGGTCCAGGTGTCCCACCGTGTACTTCGGCATGCCTTTATGCCAGCGGTACACTTTTGAGAACTGCGCATTGGCCTTAATGCCCAGGATATCGTCAAGTTCCTCAAGCACCATCTTTACCATGCCCGCATCATCGAGTTCCGTCACGAGTTCCTCGTGATGGCCGCCGCCGACAAAGACGCGGATCATGACCGTGTCGTCGGGCGCGCGATAGGACCATTTAATGGAGCTGTAGGTCGCCGCATTCACCCTCCTGCCTTCGGTGCGGGGGACAATAAAGCCGAAGCCCTTGAGCGGGACCCTGACGTCGTTCTTCCTGAAGACGACGGAGACCGTGGAAGAGGACGACCACTCGATCTTGTTCATCTGGGCTGCGAGCGTTTCGTCGAAACCCTTGACCATGCCCGCAGCTTCATAGGCTGCCGAAGCGATCATGACGTGGTCAGCTTCCAGCGTTTCGCCGCTTTCGAGCATGACCGCATATCCCTTGCCCCGGGGCTCGACTGCTTTGACCGAAGCGTTCATGCGGATCGATTCCTTGCCGATGTACTCGGCGCAGGCCTGGGACAGTGCCTGCATGCCGCTCTTAAAGCTCGTCAAGAACGTCAACTTCGTCGCTCCGGCCTTCGGTGGCGGACCGTTATGAGTGGCGTAGGCGCGGTTTTTCATCGATGCGATCATTCCACGGATCAAGCTGCCGCTCTTCTGTTCCATATGGACGAAACGGGGGAAGGTCGCGAGCACGCTCATGTTGTCCGGGTTCGAGGTGTGGATGCCGGCAACGAGCGGTTCGGCGATCTTTTCCAGGCATTCGCGGCCGAGCCTTCTGGTCACGAAGGAAGCGAGGCTTTCGTCTTCCAGGGACCGGCGCTTCGGCATGAACACCTCCATTCCCATCCGGAGTTTCCCCGGCCAGGTGATGAGGTGGGATTTCGCCATGGGCCAGAACGAGGTCGGCACCATGAGCATGACTCCTTCGGGCAAAGAGTGGAGCTTGTTTCCGGAAAAGATGAACGTGCCCTTGAACTGGTCGTTCGACGGCAGTATTTCCTGTTCGAGGCCGAGATGGCGGGCCAGGTTTACGGCCCACACCTTTTCGGGG
>JAJXTW010000099.1 GCA_021783455.1 Nitrospirota bacterium
GCCCTCTGCTCTCTGCTCTCTACTTCCCCATCGGCTCAAACTTCTTTCCTCCGCTTTCAACAAACTTGCTGAAGAATTCGACATAATGCAGCCTGAGCGAATGGATGGCGGGTGAGAACACGCCAAGGATAATATTGAGGATATGAAGCAGCGCGGCTACGTCTGCCTCGTCCCCTTCCCCCGGTTCCGCTGTCTCGGGTTCGATTTGCAGTACATTCAGTTTCTGCAGGAGAAAAATAACATCCTGTAATTGCCCCTTCGGTCCGACGATCTCGACCTTTGACATACTGGCGATCATAGTCTCATCCTGTCAGCGATGAAGTGATAAGGCAAGTGCAGGCTACGGCTCCGCGTGAGATGCTCAAATTTTTAGGGAAGTAAGAAACCAGGAAGGATTAAATACCGCAGACATTATCCGCGTTTATAACCGCAGATCAAATACTCCACGTTCCCATCCTGTCCCGTGATCGGCGACGGAATGATTCCTTTCATCTCGAACCCGAGTCCCCGGATAAAATCCTCGACCCTCTTTACCGCCGCTGTCCTCGCAGCCTCATCGCGCACGATCCCGCCCTTGCCCACGTGCTCCCTTCCCACTTCGAACTGGGGCTTGATGAGCGCTATGATCGCTGCATCGGGTTTGAGGAACGCAAGGACCGAAGGCACGACCTTTTCCAGGGAGATGAAGGAAACGTCGATGACCGCGATGTCGACAAGCTCGGGAATAACCGCAGGGTCCATCTCGCGGATGTTCGTCCGCTCGATGACGACAACGCGCGGGTCCTGCCGGATCTTCCACGCCATCTGGCCGTAGCCCACGTCCACGGCAAAGACTTTACGAGCACCATGCTGCAGCAGGCAGTCCGTGAACCCGCCCGTTGAAGCGCCCGTATCGAGCGCGGCTTTGCCTTCCACGGACACGCTCCATTCCTTTAACGCCGCTTCGAGCTTGAGCCCGCCCCTGCCCACGTAGCGCAGCGTCTCACCGAGGATCCGGATCTCGGCGTCCTCGGGAACGGGCGCGCCCGCCTTGTCCTGTTTCTGGCCGTTCACGAGCACCTGGCCGGCAAAAATGATCGCCTGCGCTTTTTCCCGGCTTTCGGCAAGGCCGCGCTGAACAAGCAAAAGATCGAGGCGGACTTTGTTTGTCTTTTTCCCGTCAGTTTTAGACACGAAGTAGCTTTCTTCCAGCCTGACCATGACCAAGAACGCTGATTTGCTTTACGCGACATCAGCTTATTCTCAAAGCCAATTTCTTATAGTTATTAAGGGTCTCAAAATAGACCGAACATAATTACTGTTACGGCTTTTCAGACAACCCATCCCCACCCCGACCCTTCCCTTGAAAGGAAGGGGGAAATTATACTTCTCCCCCTTCAAGGGGGAGATTGAGAGGGGGATGGGTGGCTTTCAGAAGTCCATATTATTTTGAGGCCATTAATACTTCAAATTCGCTGCAACAAGCAACAACGTCATATATGGCGTGAATTATAACAGAATGCCCTTGTTCAGTACATAAAAATGCCGCGTGAAAACGACCCGTACCACACGCTGAAGAATGCGTGGAAAATAAATCCCTGAGAGGCTCCATGAGCCGGCACTGTTTTTGTCGAGCATTGACGCAGGCAGGAAATTGGAATAGACTATACAGATACGAAAGCCCGGGTGATCAGGAAACTCGATCTCTTCTGCATGCGGAGGTGTCCCATATGAAAACCGGTTTTTTTCTTCTGTCTCTCCTGATGTTCCTGGCAGCAGGCCCCTCCGGTGAGGCGGAGTCGGCAACGATCGACTGTCCGGGGGGCATCGTCTCCAGCGGGGATTCCCGGGTGGACCTGCTCGTGAAATGCGGAGCGCCTGATGCGAAGGAGTCGCACGACGAGGAAATTATCGACAGGCTCGACGACGGTACGAGGCGCAAGCTGTTCGTAACGGTGGAGGAGTGGACCTACAATTTCGGACCGGCCCAGTTCATGCGCATCGTCACCCTGAAGAACGGCAAGGTCGCGTCAATACGAGCGGGCAACTACGGCTACGGCAAGGAAACAAAACCGAATCCACGCGAATGCAGCGAACAGATCGTGTCCATCGGAGATTCAAAAAGCGACGTGCTCGCCAAGTGCGGCGACCCAACATGGAAAGACGCAAGACAGGAAGAGTTCAAGGAAAGGCTGGATTCCGGCCTGGTGCGAAACGTATTCGTGACGATTGATGAGTGGACGTATAATCTCGGGCCCAACCGGTTCGTGCGGATTTTCACGTTCAGGAATGGAAAGCTTGTTGATATCAAGCCCGGCGGATACGGATACGAGATGAAGGGACGATAAACGGACGAAACCTTAGGCAGGATGACAGGATTGAGTCCGGCTGTTTCAAGCTTGTAACAACTGAGTTAAAAGCAAACCAGTAAGGGGAAATGGGGAGTGAAAAAGGCGAAAGGGGGAACGGATATTGAGATAAGGAATTCTTTTCTCCATTTCTCCAATTTCCCCCCTTTCTCCTGAAAGATTTACCTAGCCCTTATTCCGCAATCCGAATTCCGCAATGCAGCTCTACGCGTCCCTCACCCGAAGCGGGGCAACGGATGTCACTGCCTTGAGCCGGGACTTTTCCACGAATTCCCTGACCGAGCGGTAGACGCCGTCCGTATCGAGACCGTATTTCTGCCTCAGGATTTTCTGAGCGCCATGCTCGATATAAGAGTCGGGCAGCCCGATGCGGTGCGTCTTGATTCCGGTGACGCCCCGTGCATCGAGACATTCGAGCACCGCGCTCCCGAAACCGCCCAGGACCGTGTGCTCTTCCACCGTAATCACTCTCCCCGTCCTCTTTGCCAGCGCAATGATCAGTTCCTCGTCAAGGGGCTTGACGAAACGGGCATTCACGACCGCGACGGAGATGCCTTCGTCTGCGAGCCGTTTCGCGGCCTCGATCGACGGGCAGACCATGTTGCCGATGGCGATGATCGCAGCCTCGGTTCCGTCCTTGATGAGCGCGGCCTTGCCGATCGGAAGGGTCTGCAGTTCCTGGTCCATGGGCACCCCGCAGCCGACGCCTCGGGGATAGCGTATTGCCGTGGGTCCGGGGTGGAGAACGGCGGTTTTGATCATGTGCTGGAACTCGTTCTCGTCCTTGGGCGCCATCACCACGATATTCGGCACGTGGCGAAGGTACGCCATATCGAACACGCCGTGGTGCGTAGGACCGTCTTCGCCCACGAGCCCCGCCCGATCAAGGGCCAGCGTCACCGGGAGGTTCTGGAGGCACAGGTCGTGCACCACCTGGTCATAGGCGCGCTGGGTGAACGTGGAGTAAATGGCCGCAACGGGGTGCAGGCCTTCAACGGCAAGTCCGCAGGCGAAGGTAATTCCGTGGGACTCGGCAATGCCCACGTCGAAGAACCTGTCCGGGTAAAGTTCTGCAAATTTGTCGAGCCCCGTGCCTTCGGACATGGCCGCGGAAATGGCAACGAGCTTTTCGTTCTCTTCAGCGAGTTTGATCATGGTCTGACCGAAGACTTCGGTATAGCTCAGGATCGATTGCTTCTTGGCCACGGCCTTTCCCGTCTTCGGGTCAAAGGGAGGCGTGCCATGATACTGGGACGGTTTGCATTCCGCGAATTCGCAGCCCTTGCCCTTTTTGGTGATCACGTGCACCAGGACCGGCCAGGTGAATTTCCTGATGTTGCTGAACGTCTCGAGCAAATGGGCGATATTGTGCCCGTCGATCGGGCCGATATACTGGAACCCCAGGTCCTCGAACAGCATGCCCGGCACCATCAACCCTTTGATGGAATCTTCGGCCTTTTTTGCAAGATTGAACATGGACTCGCCGACCCGGGGAATGCCCTGCAGGAAGTTTTTTGTCTCCTTGCGCAGCCTGGTGTAGAAGTGGCCGGTCAGCATCCTGCTGAGGTAGGAGGACAGCGCCCCCACATTGGGAGAGATGGACATTTCGTTGTCGTTCAGGATCACGACGAGGTTCTTCTTGAGGTGCCCCGGCTGGTTCATGCCCTCGAAGGCGAGTCCGGCGGAGATGGAACCATCGCCGATCACGGCGATGACGCGGTAGTCCTCGCCCTTGATGTCCCGGGCCGCTGCCATGCCGAGCGCCGCGGATATGGACGTGCTCGCGTGGCCCACGTCGAAGTGGTCGCAGGGGCTCTCGTCGCGCTTGGGAAACCCGCTGATGCCGCCGTGCTGGCGGAGCGTCGGGAACAGCGCCCGCCTGCCCGTCAGGATCTTGTGCGCGTAGGCCTGGTGGCCCACGTCCCAGACGATGCGGTCCTTCGGCGTGTCAAAGGCATAGTGCAGGGCGATGGTGAGATCGACGACGCCGAGGCTGGGAGCGAGATGACCGCCGGTCTTCGATACCACGTCGATGATCTCCTGCCGGACCTCCTCGGCGAGCGTCGGCAGCTCGTCCTGGGGAAGGGTTCGAAGATCGTCGGCGCTGTTTACTTTATCCAGAATCATGGGATACCTCGTAAAAAAAGGGGGCCGGGGGCCGGCGTACAGGGGCCGGGTAAGAAAGCTATCCTTACCCTGGCTACTGGACCTTTGCCCCTGGACCCTGCATTATTTTCAATTCACTCTATTCACGATATACTTTGCCAGCTCCCGGAGCGGGTCGGCCTTGCGGTCAAACTCCCGGAGCGATTGGACCGCCTTGTCGACGACCTCATGGGCCCGTGTGCGCGACTCCTCAAGGCCGTAGAAACTCGGGAAGGTCTTTTTGCCCTTTTTGATATCGCTGCCCACGTCCTTGCCGATCATCTCCTGCGTGCCCGTAATATCCAGGATGTCGTCGGTGATCTGGAAGGCGAGTCCCACCAGTTCACCGTAACGGGAGAGCGCGATAAACTGCCGCTTGCCCGCTTTTGCGTAGAGCGCGCCGGTCCGGACCGAGGCGCGGATGAGCGCGCCGGTCTTGTGCGTATGGATGTATTCCAGCGTGGGGAAATCAACGTCTTTGCCTTCCGATTCCATGTCCACGACCTGGCCGCCCACCATGCCGAAAACGCCGGAGGCCGTCGAGATTTCCTTGATGATCGCGACGAGCCTGCCGGCCGGGACCGCCTTCAGCCTGCGCGGGTCGGACAGCACTTCAAAGGCCATGTTCAAAAGTCCGTCCCCTGCGAGAATGGCGACAGCTTCGCCGTACACCTTGTGGCAGGTCGGCCTGCCGCGCCGCAGATCGTCATTGTCCATGGCCGGAAGATCGTCGTGGATCAGCGAGTACGTGTGGATCAGTTCCAGCGACCCCGCAACAGGCAGGAGGTCTGCGGTCCTCGCGCCGAGGGCTTCAGCTGCTGCAATGGCCAGGACCGGCCGGACCCGCTTGCCGCCGGCAAAGAGGCTGTAGCGCATGGCCTCGTGAACGGAAATCGGAAACAGCTTCGCGGGAGGAACAAGCTTTTCGAGCGCTTTGTCCACCAGCTCTTTTTTCTTTGTGAGGTAGGCCTTGATGTCCATAGTCGTCCGCTCTTATTCTTCTTCCTGTTCTTCGAAGGGCTGCGCCAGTATGTTCCCCGCCTTGTCCTTCAGCAGGATCTCCACCCTGCGTTCCGCGTCTTCGAGCCGTTTCGTGCAGATGCGGGAAAGCTTGATCCCTTCCTCGAACAGCTTGAGCGACTGTTCCAGCGGCAGGTCTCCTTTTTCCAGTTCCTGCACGATCTCTTCGAGCCGCTCCAAAGCAGCTTCGAATTTCTTTTCCGCCATAATAGTGATTATACCTCGCCCTATTGCCGCCTATTGCTTGAGGAGGATATTATATACGGGTAATCAGGTGAAAATCAAGGTAAAATCCGGGAACGATTCACACGAATCCTTAATTCCCAATTCTTAATTCCTAATTTTTTTCCAGCTCCCTGACCATCTTTCTCAAGCGGCGCGCTTCGTCTCTCGTCAGCCGTCGATCCCGGTAGTAGTACCCCTCGAATTGCTCCACAAAATGCCGGGCCTGTTCGCGCAGGCCGTCTTCTTTGACCAGGACGACAAACTCCTCAAGCCCCTGAGACCGCGGCTTGACATAACCGCGTTGCTTCATCTTTCCCAGGAAAGCGGCGAGCAGCTTTTCTTCAACAGGTTTCCGCGCTCTTCGCAGCGCATACAATGCAAGCCACAGAGCGCCGGCGCCGAGGAGCGCCGGCAGGAACTTTGATGCCAGGCCCCTGTCGAAGGAGACCTTGAACCGCACCTCCCGGACGCTCTCGCTCAATTTGCTGATCAGCGAGAATTGTTTTTCGAAGTCGTAGTTGATGACCGCGGCGTTCCAGTAATAATCAATTGCATCGAAAAAAAGCCGCAGCCGGAAAAGCGGCCCCTTGCCCGCGGGAGACGAGTAGGTTCCCTGGGCCGCCGGGGTCGGGTCCAGGCGCACCCATCCCCTGCTTCCAAAATACGCCTCGACCCATACATGGGCGTTTTGCTCCGGTATCATGTAGTAGCCGCCCGCCTCGTTGTAGAAGCCGCCGCGGTATCCGCCGACGAGCCGGGCAGGAATGCCGGAAAGCCGCAGCAGGACAGCCATGGCAGAGGCGAAATATTCGCAGTTCCCGTATTTATGCTGGAACAGGAAGTCGTCGAGCGGAGCGCTGGAAACCGGAAGCTTGGTGAGCGAGTATTTGTATTCCCCGTTTTTGAGGAAATGCAGGATTGCCGCAGCCTTCTCTTCCTTGGTGTTGCCGATCGCCAGGCTGTGCGCCAGTCCCCTCATCTTCTCCATTCCTGTTTCCGGCACCTGGAGATACCGGTTACGGTCTATATCCTTCTCCGGCAGGGTGTCCGACAGCACGGAGAGCGCTTCATATCTCAGCTTCCTCGTGAACGCGGCGGCCAGGGTAAACGTGAGGTCGCCGAATTTTCTGACGTTCCGTGCCTGGATTGAAAGCGGCTTGTCCAGGGCGAAGAGGTACCTGTTCCCGTACGGGTCGAGGTATATCGTCTGCGCAACCCTGCGGCCGGCCAGGGCTGGTGGATAATTTTCCGGGGCCTGTTGACGGCCGGTACTGTCCCATTGTCTCCCGTCGAAATGATCGAGGACAATGCCCCTCCAGTACAGCAGCTCGTCATCCACCTTTTCCATTCCAACGCGCATGATGACGGTTGCGTCCTCCTGTATGGCCGAGATCTGACCGAGCCCCACGGTGCTGCTGAACCCGGTCGAAGCCCCGCCTCCCAGGTTCAGGATATTAAACATCGGGTTGATCGTCCGGGGGAGAACCACAAACAGGAGGGCGGCGAGAGGAATGGACGCGAGCGGGATCCACAGCGACTTCAGCACGATGGTTTGCAGGGTGGAGAGCCGGAGTTCCATGGCGCGGTCCTCGGTGTAATAGGTGAGAAGCACCATGGCCGCAGCCAGCAGAAAAAGCAGCACGAGGAGATAGGCAAGGAAAAGGATGTCGAGGGACAGCAGGGCCGAGCCGGCGAGCAGAAAGATTGACAGCACATAGATCTGCATGTAGTCCCGGAACTTCTTTTCCTCCAGGAACTTTATGGCAAGGAGGATCAAAAGCGCCTCCACCGCGGGCTGCACGAAGTTCTGGAGGCTCATCCTCATGAAGCTGACACCCACGAAGACCACGGTCGCCAGCGTGAGCAGCCACCGGGGGATGAGAAACCTGCGTTGGTATTCGAACAGCATTGAGAGGAGAAAGAGCGAGAAAAAACCGAGTGAGTAGACCAGGCCGGTATACCTGGCGGCCGCGAGCGCGCCGGTTGCGCCGATGAGGAAGGTGAGCGCCTTGACAGCGTCCTCGACCCTGAGCTTCGGGTTATGTTTCAGCATGCTCTTCGCCATACAGCGCAAGCTCCCTGATCATGGCAATTTTATGGGACGCCGAAGTCCCGGGCGCGAACACCAGGCCCCCTATTCGCAGTCCTGCCGGGATGTTCCGTTTGCAGAGCCGGAGCAGGAGATAGGTGATGCAGGAGATCCGCTCCTCCCTGTTCCTGATCCCGGTCTTCTCGAAGTCGATGACGACCGGCTGCTGCGAAAGAGACGACAACTCCTTGGTCTTCAGTTCCTTCGACTTCGCGCTCGCTTTCCAATGGATGTATTTCATCGGGTCTCCCTGCGCGTAATTTCGCAAGGACAGCAGATCTCCCTCATACCCTGCCCGGTCCGACGACGCGTCGCCCCTGGCCCTGTGCTCGCGTTTGAGGAGATCGTCGAGCGCGCACTTTTTCGGCTCAGGGAAGACGATATATTCGAAGAGCGTAGCGATCCTGCGGAACCTGATAAAAAAGCTGAAGGGAAATGCCGACGAGACCGTGACGGCGTCGAGAGAGCGCCTGCCGCGCTGCCCCGCGGCCATGGGGAGGTATTTTTCTTCCGAAGCTCCGGCAGCCACATAGGGAAAGAGCACCGAACCGTCTCCTGCCTGCACCCTGATGAGGAAGGACGGCAGATGACGCCGCTTGTTCACAAGGCGGACCTTGAGCAGGAACGACCCATTCGAGTAGATCTCAACCGGCACGCCGGGTTCGATGCCAACACGCGTGATATTGCTCTTCCCGAAAAAGCCGGAAACGGCCAGAATGCCGAGGAATGCGGCCGTGGTGAGATAGATGAGATTATTGCCCGTGTTAACCGCGGAAACGCCCAGGGCAATGGTAAGGATTATGTACAGCCAGCCTGCCCGGGTGACCCTGATTACGCCGGTACCTGAACCTGGTCGAGTAGCGCTCGTACGAACTCCTTTTTTTCGATGGCTTCATATTCTTCCTTGAAGATCACCCGGTGGGGGATGACGTAGGCCGCAAGCTCCTTGATGTCCTCCGGCACTACGAAGTCCCTGCCCTGGAAATACGCATGGGCTTTCGCCGTGGCAATCATCGCCAGCGCCCCCCTTGTCGATACCCCGGCGACCAGGTATTTGCTCGTCCTGGTCGCCTCCACGATAGCGAGTGTGTATTCGAGGATCTTTTCCGAAACAAAGACGTTTTTTTTGATGTCGTCCTGGATAGCCACAACCTCTTCGCTCGTCATCATCGGCTCGAGGGTGTACAGCTCGCCCCGGCGGCTTCCGCCCTGCAGGATGACCCGCTCCGCGTCCTTCGAGGGATAGCCGATGCTGATCTTCATCATGAAGCGGTCGAGCTGCGATTCGGGGAGCGGAAAGGTGCCGAATTGCTCGACGGGATTCTGCGTAGCGATGACGAAAAAAGGCTTGGGCAGCTTGTAGGTCTGGCGCTCGATGGTCGTCTGCTTCTCGCCCATGCCTTCGATGAGGGCGCTCTGGGTTTTCGGGGTGGCCCGGTTGATCTCGTCGATCAGCACGATATTGTTGAAGATGGCGCCGGGATGAAACTCGAACTCCTGTGTAGTTTTGTTGTAGATCGAAAGGCCCGTGATGTCCGTCGGCAGCAGGTCGCTCGTGCACTGGATCCTCCCGAATTGGAGCCCCAGGGCCTTTGCGATCCCGATGGCGAGGGTCGTTTTGCCGAGCCCCGGCAGGTCTTCGACGAGCAGGTGGCCCTTCGAGAAAAAAGTTATGAGGGCGAGCCGGAGCGCATTTTCCTTGCCGTGCAGGTACAGGGAAAGGAAGGAGATTATTTCGTCTATTTTTTTGTTTTTGAGTTCCATAAGCCGGCAATCCTGAATACGCTGAATTATACCTCATTTGGACGCCGGATTCACGGGTTTTGCCAACAGCGTACTGCCGGCACATGAAGCCGCTGAGGGGATTGAGGGCGTCTTAGGGACGTTGCGTCCCACGTTGACTCATAACTCGCCAGGATTAATCCATCAAGGACACAACGCTTGTTTCCCCGGGGACAGGAGCTAATGCCATAACAAAGGACCCTATTGTTTCCAAAACACCATTGACAGCAATTAAAACTGAGTGTACATTATCTTTCGCTTCTTGTCCGTGCGAGGATCTTCCGAT
>JAJXTW010000004.1 GCA_021783455.1 Nitrospirota bacterium
GATACCGGTTCCGGCATAAAGCAGGAGCATTTGGAGGACATTTTTACCCCGTTCTTTACGACCAAAGATCGGGGTGTGGGGCTCGGGCTTGCGCTGTCCTACCAGATTGTACAGGAACACCTGGGGACGATCCGGGTGGAGAGCCAGGAGAACGAAGGCACGACGTTCAGCGTGTATTTGCCGCTGGCGGGGTGAGAGAGCAGAGAGCAGAGAGCAGAGAGCAACACCATACCCTATGCTCTCTGCGCCATGCGGGTTTAATCTTATGGCTAAAGAAAAAATACTCATAGTCGACGACGACGAAAGCGTCCGGTGGGTGCTCAAAAAGTCGCTCGAAAAAGAGGGCATGGAAACGGAGCTTGCAAAGGACGGGTCCGAGGCGCTCGACCGGCTCAAAGAGGGCGACATCGCGATCGTGCTCATGGATATCCGCATGCCCGGGATGGGCGGGTTCGAGGTGCTTGACAAAATTCAGTCCGCCGAAGGGCGCGGCACTTCGGTCATCATCATGACCGCCCAGGCCACCATGCAGAACGCCATTGAGGCCATGCGTCGCGGCGCCTTCGATTATATCACCAAACCCTTCGATCTCGACGAAGTGAACATCCTCGTCAGGAAGGCCATCGACATCAGGCGGCTTTCGCAGGAAGTGAGCGCGCTGCGCGCCGAAGTGCGCGAAAAGTACGAAGGCGGGCTTGTGGGCAACACGGTCGCCATGCAGGAGATCTACAAGACCATCGGCCGCGTTGCGGAAAGCGATGCCACGGTCCTGATTCACGGCGAAAGCGGCACAGGTAAAGAACTGGTTGCCCGCGCGATCCACTATCACAGCAAACGCGCGGGACGGCCTTTTGTAGCGGTCAACTCCGCGGCCATTCCCGCGGAACTCCTAGAGAGCGAGCTCTTCGGGCACGAGAAGGGCTCGTTTACCGGCGCGATCGGCAGAAAGATCGGAAAGTTCGAGGCTGCCGCGGGCGGGACGCTGTTTCTGGACGAGATCGGCGATATGGATCTGCCGCTCCAGGGAAAGCTTCTGCGCGTGCTGCAGGAAAAAGAGTTCGAGCGCGTGGGCGGCACCGAATCGATCAAGACCGATGTCCGCGTGCTTGCCGCGACCCATCACAACCTCGATAAGATGGTGCGCGAGAAGCGCTTCCGCGAAGACTTGTTCTACCGCTTGAATGTCATCCAGATAAATATTCCTTCGCTCAGAAAACGCAAGGACGACATCATCCCACTTGCCGAATTTTTCATGCAGAAATACCAGGGCAAGGATTCGAAGAAAAAGATCCTGACGCCGGAGACGCTCAAGATCCTCCGCGCCTATGACTGGCCCGGGAATGTGCGGGAGCTCGAGAATGCGGTCCAGCGCGCCATCACGCTGTCCCAGGGCGATAAGATCTTCCCCGACGCATTGCCGCCGCAAATCTTCAAGCCGGGCCAGGGCGCTCACCTGTCGTTCGAAAACTTCCTCGAAGAGAAGCTGGCTGATCTGGTAGAGCGCATGGGAGGGCTCGAGCGGGGAGACATCTATACCATGGTGCTCCACCGAGTGGAGAAGCCGCTCCTCGCGCTTGTTCTGAAAAAGACCGAAGGCAATCAGGTTCGCGCCGCCCAACTCCTCGGGATCAACCGTAATACGCTCAGGAAGAAGATCAAGGAATTGGGCATTAAGGGCCCCTTTACCGATGGAGGGGAAGAAGGAGGAGGAGAAGAGGAAGAGTGATGCAGCGTTCCGTTGCTCTTGAGAACAAGCAGCTTTTGGTTCAGCGTATCGACCCCGGGAACGATTTCTCTTCCCGCTTTTTTATTGCCGCATTGTCTCCTTCAGAGCATCGCCGGTACAACTGCTTTCCGGTGCTCTTCCTAGGGCAGATGATTTCCCAGCTCTATTCTCCGCAGGGCGTCCTGAATAGGCTGCGGGTCGTATTTTCTCATTAAGGCGCCAATATGCTGCATCTGCCTATCAAGCGCGCCGTGCTTTTTGAGCGTTTTTGCCAATATAACAGCTTGGTACAGTGTGGCGGGCAGATCAATGCCCTTGATCTGATGTGCGGACAAGTGCACCAGACGCTCGCCCAAGGCCTGCAGAGATAAAGCGTCCTTTTTCTTTTGTGTTTTGCTTAACGGATCCATGCGCCAAACCTCGACAGTATGTGATGGGCAAATATTCGATATTCATCTGCCAACTCATCACTGTACAACTTCTCACGTCATTATGATAGTGGAAAGGCGCCGCTGGTCGGGGCTCGTTATTGAGGTACGTCGAGGAAACGACTCTTTGTCAGTCTGGAGAAGAATCAAAAAGAGGGTTTTAAGACGGTCTGCTGTCGTTGGAGATATGGACAGGGCGATTTCAGATTGGTATCCCTGGGGAGAAGTACCGAATAGGGCACATACACCATCTCGAAAACGATATTACTTCTGCACCCTCGACGCAAAGGTGTAATCGACATAGCCGAGGATCTGTGTTTTCCCCTCTTCGGAAACCTGGCGGTATTTTCTCATCAATTGTATTTCTTCGGAGGACAATATCCTCTCCAGGTAGTCGCACTGTTCCTGGGAGAGGGGGTACACCCGTTTCCCCTGCCTGAATTTTGATTCAGTAGGAGAAAGAAAATAACCTTTTACTTCGATAGGAACTTTCTCCCGATGCGCCGCCAGGATCAGGGTCGATTTGTCAAGGCCCAGTTTGCCTGCTATGGTTCTCAGGGTTCTGTCTTTAGGAACATGCCCTTTATTTAAAATGACCCGTGTGAGTTCAGGACTTATCCCGAGGGCTTTTGAGGCGTCCTTCAGGTTCAGATACCCCTTTTTTTCGAGTGCCTGCTTGATGATATCGGATACGTTCATAGTTTTGCTCACCTCATGTTGTGAATGAGATCCGTGCTTGTGCAGCGCATTTCTCCGCGCAGGAGAACTATTGCCTATCGCCTACAGTGTAACTGCAATCATAGCATAGAAACGGATCGTTGAAAAGCAAAAGTCTCATCTGTTTTTTGCCCATTGGCAGGATCAAATTTTTGAGCAGATTCCCCCCTACGCTTATTTTCATTTGTTCATCTATCTCAAAAATGCGGCAATCCGCAGCTTCAGATTTTCGAGTCAAACAGACCGACAAACGGCCCATACGGCCGACCAGACCGCTGCCAAAGCCCCGGCACGATCGACCCTTGATCTTGTTCAGCTGACCTGCAATTTTTTAAGTGCGTACCTTGCCAAATGCTGCGCAGCAACCCTACAATTCTATCTCGTTGTATGTCGTATAGACAAAGAGCGTAAAGTCGTTCGGAAGCCGGTCGTGCCGGAGGACCACGGAAGGAGAAAGGTTCTCGATGGAGAACTTGATCATGTCCTCGGGAGAGGTGAAGTGGAGTTCGTGGTCTTTGACGGGTGTGTGTGTGGACAGGGCGCTTAAGGCCATGCCTTTATTGCAGTGTTTAAACAGCGTGACGAGCGCGTTCTTCAGGTCGTTGTCGACTCCCGGGACCTGGAGGTTGAAAACGCCGCAGATGAAAATGTAGTCGTAGAATCCTTCGAGCGAATCCTCGTCAACATTCATTACGCGGAAAGTGCATTCGGGAAATTTTTTTTTCGCTACGTTAATGAAGTTCTCATTGATATCCACTCCGGTGTAGTTGACCTTGATACCCCGCCGCTTTAAAAATTTATAAAAATCCGCCATTCCACAGCCGTAATCGAGAATTTTCTGGTTGTTCAGGTCAGGCGCAATGTCGAGGAACGTATGATACCGCTTGAGCTGGCCCTGCGGCGTCCACCGGAGCGCCTCGGGACGTTCGCCGAATTTCCGGTAATGCATATTGTAGAACGACAACAGTTGTTTTTTTGAATACGGGTCCATGGATTCCTCCGCTCGTGCCGCCATTGTACTGCATTGAACGGGGGAAAACAAGGGTGCTCGGCCGATTTGCAGTCTTGCGGTGTGCGAAAAGTTTGTTTCGGCAAGGGCCGGATGGCAACGTTATAATGTTATAATTTTTTTTTATTGACAAACGTTGCCAGTTATCATAATATGCACCGGCTTTAGAAGTTGTGCTAATTTAAAATTTAATACGTTGGGAGTAGTGTATGACACCAAGTACCTACCTTCCGGAGCACTTTCTGCCCGTAGTAGTTTTTCTGCTGCTGGGCACTGCTGTCGGCGTCGGCATGCTGGTCTTCAGCTGGATTCTCCGGCCTCGGAACCCCTATCCCGAGAAGCTGCTGACCTACGAATCAGGCATCACCCCCTTCATGGACGCACATCAGAAGTTTTCTATCCGGTACTACATCATCGCAATGCTGTTCCTCATTTTCGACATCGAAGCCGTGTTCATGTATCCCTGGGCCGTGGCCTTTAACCGCATCGGCATGTACGGGTTTATGGAGATGGTGATTTTTATCGCCATCCTCGTCGTGGGGTATTTCTACGCGTGGAAGAAGGGGGCCCTTGAATGGGAGTAATCCAGAATTTATTCGAAGAAGGGTACATTACGACGACCATCGATGGGTTCCTGAACTACTGCCGGTCCAGTTCACTCTGGCCGATGACCTTCGGACTTGCGTGTTGTTCTATCGAAATGATCCAATACTATACCGCTCCTCAGCATGACTTCGACCGCTTCGGCACCGTGCCGCGACCCTCACCCAGACAATCCGACCTCCTGTTAGTCGCCGGCACGCTTACGAAAAAGATGGCCCCGGTTGTGCGCCGCGTATACGATCAAATGCCCGAACCGCGTTACGTTATTGCCATGGGCAGCTGCGCAGGCTCCGGGGGCATCTTTAATACCTACAGCGTTGTACAGGGTGTGGACAACATCGTTCCCGTTGATGTCTACATCCCGGGCTGTCCTCCGAGGCCCGAAGCATTGATGAACGGCATCATAAAGCTTCAGGAAAAGATCCGAACAGAACACTACATCCGGAAGTAACAAGTCAAAAAATTGTTCCTACTTCTAAAGCGAGAACCGCGCACCACGAGTGTGTCGTCGGTGCGTCCAAGAACGAGGTTGTAATGGAACCCTTACAGATCGCCAAGACGATAGAAGAAAAATTTGCCGGCGAGGTACTTGGCACAACGAGTCATGCCGGCCAGGTCGGCGTTATGCTCAAGAAGGAGAGGATCAAAGACATCTGCCTGTTTCTGCGCGACGAGCCCTCCCTCAAGATGGACCACCTTGCCGACCTCACGGCTGTAGATTATTCCCAATATCCCGGAGACACCGGGCCCCGCTTCGAAGTCGTCTATAATATGATCTCGACCGTGCACCGCCACCGCATTCGTTTGAAGGTCAGGGTTCCCGAAGAAGATCCGCGGATAGACACGGTTTCCTCGATCTGGAACACTGCGAACTGGCATGAACGGGAGACCTATGACCTCATGGGGATCAAGTTTGAAGGCCACCCGGATCTTCGCAGGATCCTGATGCCCGAGGATTGGGAAGGACACCCGCTCAGGAAGGAATATCCGCTGAAAGGCTATTGATCGTGAGTACAAAGTTCAAAGTTCGGAGTACAAACTCAATTTTGATCCGGACGTTGGATTTTGACATTTGAAATTCAGGTGAATCATATGTCCTCGACAGAAACGGCACAAAAAGAGATCGTCCAAAAAGAAATTACCCTGAACATGGGCCCGCAGCACCCGGCCACCCACGGCGTGCTGCGCCTGGTGCTCGACCTGCAGGGCGAGACCGTGGTCGGCGTCGATCCCCGTCCCGGCTACCTTCACCGGGGGATCGAGAAGTGGATGGAAAGCCGGACGTACCATCAGATCATCCCCATGACCGACCGGCTGGAATACATCTCTTGTATGAACAACAACCTCGGCTACGTGGTCGCCGTCGAGAAACTGGCCGGGATTACGGTCCCCGACCGCGCGCAATTCATCAGGACGCTTACTGCAGAACTCAGCCGGCTCAGCGCACACCTCATCTGGCTCGGCAGCAGCGCAGTGGACATCGGCGCCATGACGGTCATCTTTTATGCGCTTCGCGAGCGGGAACTGATCCTCGACCTCCTCGAAATGCTGAGCGGTGCGAGGCAGACGCTGAGCTACGTGCGCATCGGCGGAGTACGGAATGATGTCCCGCGCGATTTCATCGATAAATGCCGCGAGTTCACCGAGCTGTTCCCTAAGCGGCTCGAAGAATACGATACGCTCATCCGCGAGAACCGGATCTGGCTTAAGCGCACGGTGGGAATCGGCGTGATGACTGCCGAGGACGCCGTCAATTACGGACTGACGGGAGCCACGCTCAGGGGGTCAGGGGTGAATTACGATCTCCGCAAGGTAGAGCCTTATGCTGCTTACGATAAAGTGGAATTCGACGTCCCGCTCGGCAAGAACGGCGATGTCTATGACCGATATGTCGTGCGCATCAACGAGATGCGTCAGAGCAACCGCATCATCAAACAGTGCCTCGACATGATGCAGCCCGGTCCGATTACGACCGACGACGCTCGATACGCCATTCCCGAAAAGATAACGGTTATGAAGAGCATGCAGGCACTGGCGCACCAGTTCGTGCTCATGAGCAAGTGGGTGCCCATGCCGAAGGGCGAGGTGTACATAGCCACGGAAGGCGCGAAGGGCGAACTCGGCTTCTATATCGTAAGCGACGGGAGCGGCAGACCGTACCGCATCAAGATCCGCGCCCCATCGTACGTGAACCTGAGCGCCATCCCGAAGATGGCGACGGGGCATATGATGGCTGACGTTGTCGCCTGCATCGGCACGATCGACATCGTGCTTGGCGAATGCGACCGGTAGAAGAGCAGACCTCTGATTGAAACGATGAAACTGAGAGAGATCATCAACCTGCTTCAAGCCCGGGTTCTTGTCGGTGACGGACTGCTCGACGAGATCGAGGTGGATCGGTGCTTCAGCGCCGACCTCATGAGCGATGTGCTCGGCCGTACTCACGCAAACGGCATTCTGATTACGGGGCTCACGAACCCTCAGGCGGTAAGGACGGCGGACATTGCCGATATCAAGGCGGTCTGCGTGGTGCGCGGGAAAGTGCCGGAAACGGACACGGTGGCCTTGGCGAAACAAAAGGACATCCCGCTGTTCACAACCAAACTGACCATGTTTGAGGCCTGCGGCATTCTTTACCAGAATGGGCTCAAAGGGGTAGCCGAGCGGCAATAGACTGATGGCACAGCCGGGCAAAGAGCAGGAGAGGCTGGACCGGGTGACCAAGACCCAGGAGATGGTCTATGAGATCACCGTGGGTGAGGTCATGGCTACCAAGATGGTCACCGTCGGGCCTGAACAGACCATGTCGGAGCTTCGGGTTCTCTTGCGGGACAACCGCATCTCGGGTACGCCGGTGGTCGAGAACGGGAAGCTCGTGGGCATGGTCAGCATCGAAGATTTGATCAATGCCCTTTACGATAACGCGATCAACGCCCCCATCCGGGAGCGGATGAAAACGAAGGTCGAGTGCCTGTACACCGATGAACTGCTGGTCCATTGCATTGCCAAGTTTTCCAAACTGGGTTACCGGCGGTACCCGGTATTGGACCGGAACGATGAACTGGTCGGGATCATTACCAAGGGAAGCATCGTCGAAGGCCTGCTGAAGAAGCTCGAGGTCGAGTACGAACAATCGGAGACGAATGCTGCTTTGGCGCGTCATCGTCCGGAGATGAGGAAGTTCTTTGAAGATGTGTCCGCCGACGAGATCAGCTTTACCTTTAAGTACAATGTCGCTGGCCAGACATTGAAAGATGCGGGCAAGGCCGCGAGCGAACTCAAGAACGCGCTCAAAAAACTGGGTGTTTGCCCGCCGCTCCTCAGAAAGATAGGGGTTGCCACCTATGAAGCCGAGATTAACCTTGCTTCCTATACGAAAGGCGGCGAGATCCGGGCACAGGTAGAGAAGTGGGGGATCACCGTGGAAGCCATCGACAGCGGCCCCGGCATCCCCGATATCGAGCGCGCCCTGCAGCCGGGATATTCCACGGCGCCCGACTGGGTCCGCGAATTGGGATTCGGCGCAGGCATGGGGCTGGTGAATATAAAAAAGTGCTCCGACGAGATGGACTTGAAATCATCGGTACCCGACGGGACACACCTGACGATGCAGTTCTATTACACGAGCTGACCGGGGGCCAATGAAACTGAAGGACATTGTAAAGGAGTTCAGTCTGGAAGTGAAAGCCGGTTCCGGCAACCTTGATACGGATGTGGCCGGCGGTTACGTGAGCGACCTTCTGTCCGATGTCCTGGCCCATGCAGAGGACGGGGTGCTTTGGGTCACGCTCCACATCCACCAGAACATCGTAGCCGTGGCTTCCCACAAGGGACTCTCAGGGATCGTGCTGGTGCAGGGCAGGCAGCCGGAAAAGGACACCATCGCCAAGGCCGAGGAAGAGCACATTCCGATTCTGGTGTCTGATCTTTCGGCGTACGAACTCGTGGGCAGACTCTATAAGGCAGGTATCCGTGGCGCTGAGGCGCATTAAGGCTGATCTGCACGTGCACACGTGTTTGTCCCCCTGCTCCAGTTTGGACATGTCGCCCCGGGAAGTCGTGAGTGCGGCCCTCCGGAAAGGCCTTGATCTGATCGGGGTGTGCGACCATAACTCGGCAGAAAACGTTCTGGCTGTGAAGAAGGCCGGCAGACGAAACGGGTTGATGGTGCTGGGCGGAATGGAAGTTTCCTCTTCCGAAGAAGCGCATATTCTGACGTTCTTTGATGATGACGACGACCTCCTGGATTTTCAGGATTTTATTTACCGGCACCTTGCAGGCAGCAACGATGAACATTCTTTCGGCCTGCAGGTGATTGCAGACGATGAAGACGGAGTAAGCGGTTTTTGCAACCGGCTTTTGATCGGTGCCACGTCGCTCCCTGCGGAAACAATCGCTGCCAGGGCCCGGCAGGCAAAAGGCGAAAGCCTCGTGATTGCCGCCCATGTGGACCGGGAATCCTTCAGCATCATCGGACAGCTTGGGTTCATTCCTCCCACGCTGGTTTTGGATGCCGTGGAAGTATCGGCGCACATGAGCGCAGCCGGGCTGAAGGAGCGGTTCCCTGATTGCAGGAAGTACCCCGTCATAACCGGCTCTGATGCGCACGGCCCCGAGGATATCGGCAAACGCTTTACCTGGTTCACGTCGGAAGACGGAAGTATAGCTGAGATCAAAAAGGCCCTGAGCGGCAGCGATAACAGGAAGGCGGAGTGTTGAGGAGTGGAAGATATTTCTCTCCATATCCTCGACATTGCCGAGAACTCGATCCGCGCTGACGCTAAAACGATAGAGATCATCATCGCCAGGGATTTCGAACAAGGTCTTCTCCGCATTGAGGTGATTGACGATGGACGGGGAATGGATGCCGCGACGCTGGCCAGGGTCCGGGACCCGTTCTTCACGACGAAACACAAGAAGACGGGCTTGGGAATCCCGTTCCTCTCTCAGGCGGCAGAATTGACCGGCGGACAGGTAACGGTGGATTCGGGCCCGGGAAAAGGAACACGGGTGACAGCCACCTTCCATTGGGCTCACGTGGACCGGCCGCCGATCGGGAGCATGGCAGAAACGATCCTCACGCTCATTGCCGGCCACCCGGACAGGGAATATATATACGAAGAACGGGCAGGCGACAGGGTCTTCCGGCTCGATACGCGGGAAATAAAAAACGATATCGAGAATGTTCCGATCAACACTCCGGAGGTTCTCGCTGCGATCCGAAACATGCTGAAGGAACAGATGAAATTTGAAATGTAAATTTCAAATTCGTGAAGAGGTAACCCATGAGTAACGAAGCGGTTGCACAACAGACTGCAACAGACAATGAGGTCATCGGCCCCGAGATGTACCGGAAGATCGATGCAATCATCGAGAAATACAAGGACAAACCCGGGTCGCTCATTCCGGTGCTTCAGCAGGCGCAGGACGTCTGCGGCTATCTGCCGCACATCGTGCAGCGCTATGTCGCGAAAGGGATGAAGATGTCGCCGAGCGTCGTGTTCGGCGTGGCAACCTTCTATTCCTTCTTTACTCTCGTGCCGCGCGGCAAGCACGTGATCCGCGTTTGCCTCGGCACGGCCTGCTACGTGAAGCGGAGCGAAGAAATCCTCGAGAAGATCAAGGATGAACTGGACCTCGAAGTCGGAGAAATCACGCGGGACAAGAAGTATTCCTTGGAAGCCGTGCGGTGCCTGGGCGCCTGCGGTCTGGCGCCGGTTGTCGTGATCGGGCAGGACACCTACGGCGATGTGGCGGCAACCAAGGTGATGGACATCATTAAGAAATATGAATAGCTCCGCAATGCGGTTTCGGAACCTGCACCCAGCGCTTACGAGCCTGTGCCCAGTGGTTATGAGTGCTACGGTGCGTTATACAGGGCATGCTCAGGCGCGAGCGCGGGGTGTGCGGATTTCGGATTAAAGGACGGGGATCATGGCTAAGCTGACGATAGCAGATTTGAAGAAGATCAAAGAGGAATACCATGCGAACCAGGCGTTGCGCGAGGGAGGGTTCCGCGTCAAGATCACGGTGCACATGGGCACCTGCGGCATTGCGGCAGGCGCACGCACGATCATGAACACTGTCATGGAAGAACTGGCCAAGTCCGATAAAAAAGATATCGCGATCACGACATCAGGCTGCGCAGGCCTTTGCAGCCAGGAGCCCATGGCCACCATTGAGCTTGCTGGCGAGCCGCCGGTGAAATATATCGCCCTCACCGAAGAAAAGATGCGCAGGATTTTCACCGAACACGTGATGAGCGGGAAACCGGTCAAGGAATTTGCACTCGTCCAGGGGCACGAGACGACATATTGACATTGCGACGGTTTGAATTGTTAAAGCCGTCTAAACTGTCTTAAAGAGGTTAACGTGGAGACGACATACCGCTCAAACATAATGATCTGCGCAGGAACAGGCTGCGTGGCAAACGGATCGCTGAAGGTGAAGGACGCTCTGGAGACCGAGCTCATCAAGCGTAACCTGCAGAAAGAGGTCAAGATCGTTCTGACCGGGTGCAACGGGTTCTGCGCAAAAGGCCCGGTCATGGTGGTCTATCCCGAGGACATCTTCTATCAGCTGGTGAAGCCCGAAGACGTGCCTCATCTCGTTGAAGAGCACTTTATCAAGGGCCGCCCGGTCCAGAAGTTCCTGTATACGCCCCCGGCGCAGAAGGATGCGATCCCGGTGATGAACGAGATTCCGTTCTTCAAGCACCAGGTGCTCAGGGCGCTCAGGAACCGGAGCCTTATCGACGCCGAAAAGATCGAAGAGTACATTGCCCGTGATGGCTATATGGCCGCTGCCAAGGCGCTCACGGAGATGACACCCGAGCAGATCGTGAGCGAAATGAAAAAATCCGGTCTGCGCGGCCGCGGCGGCGCCGGCTTTCTTACCGGTCTCAAGTGGGAACTCTGCGCCCGCGTTCCGGGCGACATCAAATACATCCTGTGCAACGGCGACGAGGGCGACCCGGGCGCGTTCATGGACCGGAGCGTTATGGAGGCCGATCCCCACTCCGTGCTCGAGGGCATGATCATAGCCGCCAAGGCGATTAATGCTCATTACGGATACATTTACGTCCGGGCGGAATACCCCCTCGCGGTGCACCGCCTGCAACTTGCGATCGAACAGGCCAAGGACCGGGGCCTTTTGGGCAAGGACATCCTCGGCACGGGCTTCGATCTCGATATCGAGATCTATCAAGGCGCGGGGGCGTTCGTGTGCGGCGAGGAAACGGCGCTTATGGCGTCCATCGAAGGCAAGCGCGGCATGCCGCGGGCCAAGCCGCCGTTCCCGGCAGTCAAGGGTTTGTGGATGCGTCCCTCGGTCTTGAACAACGTCGAAACCTTCGCCAACGTCCCGCCGGTCATCCTGCATGGCGCTGATTGGTTCGCGAGCCTCGGCACGGAAAAGAGCAAGGGTACGAAAGTCTTCGCGCTCTCCGGCGCCCTGAACAACATCGGTTTGGTCGAAGTGCCCATGGGCATCCCGCTCAAGACCATCATCTATGACATCGGCGGCGGGGTCAAGAACAACCGGAAGTTCAAGGCGGTACAGATGGGCGGCCCTTCCGGAGGCTGCATCCCGGCTTCGCTCATCGACACGCCGGTCGACTACGAGAACATCAACAAGACCGGTGCGATCATGGGCTCGGGCGGCATGGTGGTGATGGACGAGACTACCTGCATGCCGGCCATGGCCAAGTTCTTCCTCGAATTCACCGAGGATGAGTCGTGCGGCAAGTGTGTTCCCTGCCGCGTCGGAAACAAGACTCTCCTGACCATCCTGCAACGCATCACCAGCGGGGAAGGGCGGGAGGGAGACATCGAGCTTCTGCTCAATCTTTCACAACAGATCAAGGACACGTCGCTGTGCGGCCTGGGCCAGACGTCGCCCAACCCGGTGCTTACGACGATCAAGTATTTCCGGGACGAGTACGAGGCGCATATCAAGGAGCATCGGTGCCCGGCGCGGGTCTGCACGCCCCTTGTCAAATTTGTGGTGGACAAGGACAAATGCAAGAAATGCGGCCAGTGTTTCAGGGCCTGCCCGACGGGGGCGCTTAAATGGGAAAAAGGACAGGTTGCCTATATCGATCCCGAGAAGTGCACGAAATGCAAATCCTGTATCAAGGCATGCCGGTTCTGGTCCATTGATTAAAATAAATTTGCCACAGGGGCATTGAAGTTTGAAAAGAACTTTTTCATGACTTTGTGGTAACCAGGTTAAGGTAAATAACTATGCCTAATATGACGGTAACAGTAGACGGTAAAAAGATCGAAGTCCCTCTAGGCTCGACCATTCTCGAAGCCTGCACAGCCGCCGGGTCCCGCGTTCCGACCTTGTGCCACGACAACAAGCTCCATCCTTTCGGCGCATGCAGGATCTGTCTGGTCGAAGTGGAAGGGACCCCGCGCAAGTTCACGCCTTCCTGCACAACGCCGGCCACGGACAACATGGTGGTGAAGACCACGTCGCCGGGGCTCATCGAGGCGCGGAGGATGGTGCTTGAGCTCCTCTTGATTAAGCATCCCCTCGACTGCCCGGTATGCGACAAAGCCGGAGAGTGCTCCCTCCAGGACCTCGTGCACGAGTATGGACTCGGCCCGAGCAGGTTCGACGCTGAAAAAGGGTACTTGCCCCCGGACTATGAGAGCGCGATCATCGAGCGGAATATCAGCCGCTGCATCCTCTGCGGCAAGTGCGTCAGGATCTGCGACGAGCAGAATGCCGTGGGCGAGTGGGCCTTTACGAGACGCGGAACACGGGCCAGGATCAGCACCGATTTCGACCGGCCCTTGGACTGCGAGTTCTGCGGCGAATGCGTCGAGATCTGCCCCGTGGGCGCCCTTACCACGCGTCAATTCAAATACAAAGCCCGGTCGTGGAACCTCGAAGGGACCGCGTCGGTCTGCAACTACTGCGGCTGCGGCTGCGGCGTATCGTACGAAACGCGCGAGGGCAGGATCATGCGCGTCGGCCCTGCGCGCAGCAATTACCTTTGCACCAAGGGACGGTTCGGCTGGGACGCCGTCCACCATGCGGAGCGACTCACGACCCCCAAGATGCGTGTGAACGGCGAATTGGTGGATTGCACCTGGGACGAGGCGCTGTCAATCATTGCGACGAACCTCAAGGTGATCAAGAGCAGGCACGGGGCCGAGAAGATCGGCGGGCTCGGATCGGTCCGGACAACGAACGAAGACAGCTACGTGTTCCAGAAGTTTTTGCGCACCGTCGTCGAGACCAACAATATCGACACGCTCGCTCGGCTCAAGACGCCCAAGGGCCTGAACACGACCTTCTTTTCCGGAGAGCTGAATAAGATGGCCTCTCACGAGGTCATCCTCGTTCTCGACAAGAACGTGGGCGAGATCAACCCGCTTACGGGCATCGAGATCGTGCGCGCCGTCAACAAGAAAGACCGGAAACTGATCCTCGTAAACGAGGAGTTCAACAAGTTCAACAAGATCGCAACCGTGGTGCTGCCGACAAGCACGGTCAATGCCCTCGAAGACCTGGTGAAAGCCCTTTCCTCCGGAGCGGGAAGCGAAGAGGCGAAACGTGCGGCGGCAATGCTCAAGGCTGCCAAAAACGTGGCGATCATCGTTCCTGCACAGCTTTCGAACAATGAGTTTCCCCTGATCAGGGATCTGGCGGGAAAACTCACGGAGGTCACCTACTATCCGCTTGTCCGAAGAAGCAACTTCCAGGGCTCCCTGGACATGGGAGTGATGCCTTCCTACTATCCCGGTTACCGGAAGATCGATGAGGCGTCGACGGCCGATTTTGCAGGCCTGTGGAATGCGGTCCTGCCGGAAACAACGGGAATGAACGCCGTGGAAATGATCAAGGCGATCACGCCGGGCAAGCTCGCGGCTCTCTACATCATGGGAGACGATCCTGCGGGGAGTGATCCCGGCCTGAAAGGGATACTCCAAAAACTCGAATTCCTCGTGGTGCAGGACATTTTCTTGACCGAGACGGCAAAGCTCGCGCACGTTGTGCTCCCGGCCGCCAGTTCCACGGAAAAGAGCGGGACCTTCACGAACCTCGAACGCAGGCTCCAGCAGGTGAACAAAGCCGAGGAGCCCATCGGGGAATCGCGTCCCGACTGGGAGATCATCCAGGACATTGCGAGAAAAATGGGCGGGTCCATGAAGTACGGGTCAACAAGGGACATTCTGGCGGAGATCCGGTCCGTTGTTCCTGCGTACAAAGATCTCGCCCTTGGCGCCTGCTGGTCGCGGGAAAAGTCTCCGCTTGCGGGTATGGCTGACGATCTGTCGCTCACGTCAGATTCGATCATGAAACAGGAAGTGATTACCGCCGAACGGCTGCTTTTCTCGTCAGGGATGACGATTACGCGTTCTCATGAAATCAGAACCATCAGACATTACAAGATCGAAGTGTAGGAGCAGAACATGCTTGACATGAACCAACTACTTCATTATGTCTTTACGCTCGGCATACCCGTTGCCGTACTGCTGGCCTTCATCCTGGCCAACGCCGTATACTTGCAGCTCATGGAGCGCAAGGTGCTGGCCCACATGCAGGGACGGCTGGGGCCGATGCGGACCGGGTGGCATGGGCTTCTTCAGCCCATCGCGGATTCAGTCAAGTTCCTGATGAAAGAAGACATCATCCCGGCAAAGGCCGATAAATGGGTGTTCAGTCTTGCGCCCTTCATCCTGCTCGTGATGGCCTTCGGCTCCATGGTCATTATTCCCTACGGCCCGCCCACGGACTTCTTCGGTCTTTTGCCGAAAAAAGTTCCCCTCTGGGTGTCGAACCTCAATGTCGGCATCCTGTTCGTCCTCGCGTTCTCGAGCGTGGGGACCTACGGCGTGATCATGGCGGGCTGGGCCTCGAACAACAAGTACTCCCTCATGGGCGGTTTCCGCTCCGCTGCCCAGATGATCAGCTATGAAATCCCGATGGCTTTTTCCATCATTACGGTGGTGTTGATGTCGGGGTCGCTCAATCTGTCCGATATCGTGAACGCCCAGACGGACCGGTGGTTTGTCGTGGCGCTGCCGGTCGGACCGGTTGCATTCTTTCTTTACCTCATGTCCGGCATCGCCGAAACGAACCGCGTGCCCTTCGACCTTCCGGAAGCCGAGAGCGAACTCGTCGCCGGTTACTTTACGGAGTACAGCGGCATCCGCTTTGGCATGTTCTATATGGCGGAGTACATGAACATGATCGTCGTGTCGTTGCTGGCGAGCATCATGTTTTTGGGCGGCTGGCTGCCGGTGCAGATCCTGCCCCATACGCTCGGCCACATCGCGCCGATCGCGTTCATCAATAAACTGCTTGCAGCAATTCCGCCGACGATCTGGCTGCTCGGAAAATTGTATTTCTTTATCTTTTTCTACATGTGGCTCCGGGCTACCCTCCCGCGGTACCGGTATGACCAGCTCATGTCCATTTCCTGGAAGATTTTGCTGCCCCTGTCGCTCGGGACTTTGCTGGTCGCAGCGGGCATGAAGCAGATGGGATGGCTGTAAAGAGAGGTTTTCAATGAATAAAGTAAAAAAATTCTTCAAAACGGTATTCCTGATCGAAATTGCACAGGGCATGGCCTTGACGCTCAAGACCATGCTGACACCGGCGGTTACGCGGCAGTACCCCACGTTCAAGCGTAAACCGATCCCCGGGTCGCGCGGGCTCCACGCCATGCGGCGCGATGAAACGGGAAATGCAGCCTGTATCGGGTGCGGATTGTGCGAGGCGGTCTGCCCGTCAAAAGCCATTACCGTGGTAACCTCGGAAGGTCCCGAGCACGAAAAAGTCGTGAACTCCTACGAGCTCGATCTGCTCCGGTGCGTGTTTTGCGGGTTCTGCATCGACGCCTGCCCCGTATCGGCAATCCTGATGACGCCCGAGTTTGAGCTGGCCTGTTATTCGAGAAAGGACGCGTTCTATACCAGGAACCGTCTCGTCGAAGTGGGCGATAACTACATGGGCGGGAAGGCGGTAAAAAAATAATGGTGAACCAGGTCATATTCTTTTACTTCGCCGTTGTCATTCTGGCGTCGGCAATACTCACGATAACCCAAAAGAACCCCATCCACAGCGTGATGTTCATGCTGCTGCTGTTCTTCCATATCGCCGGCGTTTTCGTGCTCCTGAACGCGGAATTCCTCGCAGCAGTGCAGCTCATCGTGTACGCGGGCGCGATCCTTATCCTGTATCTCTTCGTGGTCATGCTTCTGAACGTGGACCGGGAAAGCACCGCGGCGCGCGCCAATCGCTTCTGGCCCTGGATGGCGGGCTTCGGTGCGTTGATCGCGGCCGAGGTGATCCTCCTGATTGCGCGCGGGACTTTTCCGTCGGAGGCAGGACAGCAGCCCATGCGGCTTGCCGGAAGCGGCGTCAAAGAGCTGGGAGAACTGCTCTATCAGAAGTATCTGGTTCCCTTTGAGGTGGCGTCCATCATTCTGCTGGTGGGATTGGTGGGAGCGGTGATGCTGGCGAAGAAGAGGGCAAGCGATTAAAGTATGCTGTTTCTCGCTTAGAATTCGGAGTTCACGGCAGCGATTCGTAATATTCGGAATGGAGGTTGTATGATTCCCTTGTCCTGGTATATCATCCTGAGCGCAGCTCTGTTCACGATCGGCATCGTTGGTGTGCTTTCACGACGCAACATCTTCATTATCCTGATGTCCATGGAGCTCATGCTGAACGCGGCGAACATCAACCTTGTCGCTTTTTCTCATTACTCGCAGACGCTTACCGGCCAGATCTTCGTGATGTTCGTTATCACGGTGGCTGCTGCCGAGGCGGCGGTGGCGCTCGCGATTATTATCCTCCTTTCGCGAAACCGCGGAAGCATCTATGTGGATGAGTTCAATATCATGAAGGGCTGAAGCCCGGCTTGATCCTTTTTTTGAAGAATTTTTATTATTGGAGACCGAGGTGCACGACATGCTCACATACGCACTTATACCGCTTTTGCCGTTTATCGCCTTTCTGATCGCGGGACTGCTCGGGAAATTCCTGAAGGAAAAGGCGGCCTACGTTTCCATTGCCGGCGTGGTCGGGGCATTTGTCCTTTCCGTCATGGCCTTTTTCGACGTGCTCGACGGCGCCAAGCTGAACGAGAATTTTTACTCCTGGATCTCGGTCGGCACCTTCTCCGTAAACGTCGGCTTCCAGATTGACCAGCTCACCGTGGTCATGCTCCTTGTCGTGACGACGCTCAGTTCGCTCATTCATATCTATTCCGTGGGCTACATGCACGGCGACAAGGGATACCCCCGGTTTTTTTCGTACCTGTCACTCTTCACCTTCTTCATGCTTGTTTTGGTGATGGCGAATAACTTCCTGGTCATGTTCGTGGGATGGGAAGGCGTGGGCCTGTGCTCCTACCTCTTGATCGGGTTCTGGTATGAAAAGAAATCCGCAGCCGACGCGGGGGTCAAAGCCTTCGTCGTGAACCGTGTGGGCGACTTCGGGTTCGTACTCGGTGTGCTGCTCATTTTCCTCACCTGCGGCACCCTTGACTTTTCCGAAGTTTTTGCAACGATGGGCACGTCGGTCACGGACGTGACCTATCATCTCTTTGGCGGCGACATCAGCGTGGTTACGCTGATCTCACTCCTCTTGTTCCTGGGCGCAACCGGCAAGTCCGCACAGCTTCCGCTCTATGTCTGGCTGCCCGACGCCATGGAAGGCCCGACGCCGGTCAGCGCGTTGATCCACGCGGCGACCATGGTGACTGCGGGCGTGTTCATGGTGGCGCGCTGCGCACCGATCTTCTCGCTCTCCGAGACCGCGATGAACACCGTGGCGATCGTCGGCGGCCTGACGGCGGTCTTTGCCGCGACCATCGGCCTCGTCCAGAACGACATCAAGCGCGTGATAGCCTACTCCACCATCAGCCAACTGGGGTACATGTTCCTTGCTCTCGGCGTGGGAGCGTTCTCCGCAGGCATCTTCCATCTTATGACGCATGCATTTTTCAAGGGGCTCCTGTTCCTCGCCTCGGGCAGCGTGATTCATGCCCTCTCGGGAGAACAGGACATGCGCAAAATGGGAGCTCTCAAACCCAAGATAAAGACTACCTGGGCGGTATTTTTTATCGGAGCCCTGGCATTGTCTGGGATCCCGCCATTCGCCGGGTTTTTCAGCAAGGATGAAATTCTGTGGAATGTGTATAACGCACAGGGTGTCGGTCTTTTTCTTTGGTTCCTCGGCATCCTGGGTGCCTTCATGACGGCATTTTATTCATTCCGCTTGATCTACCTCACTTTCTACGGCAAGTCGCATCTTGATCCTAAGGTCGAACATCATGTCCATGAGTCACCAAAGATCATGACGATACCACTCATGATACTGGCTTTTTTCGCAATTACTATTGGATTTATCGGTATGCCCATTGTGAAAGGTGGCAATCTCTTTGCGGAATTTTTAGCACCGATTTTTCCGCACGTCGAATCCGTTGCGGAATCAGGAAGCCACACACCCGAAATTTTGCTGATGATATTATCGGTGCTTGTTGCCGCCGCTGGTTGGCGGCTGGCGAATGGCTGGTACAAGAATGCTACGGCCTGGCCGGACAAATTTGCCGATAAATTTAAGGGTATCTATAACCTGCTTTTGAATAAGTACAAGGTTGACGAGATTTATAATTATATCTTTGTCGACGGTCTGGTCCACAAACTCGCTAAGGTTCTGTACACCATCGGGGATGTGAAGATCGTGGACGGCGCGGTGAACGGGATCGCCCAACTTATCGGCGGAGCGAGCCAAAGCGGGAAAAAGATGCAATCCGGGTATGTGCAGCAGTATGCCTTTACTATGGGGCTCGGCCTCGTGGTTCTGGTGGGGCTGTATTATATAATGATAAATTAAAAGTTCAAAGCTCAGAACTCTGTTCCCTGAACTCTGAACCAACGAGGAGCCTTATCCATGCTCGAATTAAAACTCAATCAGCTCGATTTCCCGCTGCTGAGCCTTTTCATCTTCCTCCCCGTGCTCGGAGCGTTCCTGCTCCTGTTCATCAAGAACGCAATGGCCGCGCGCTGGGTGGCGCTCGTTGTTTCGATCATCGAGCTCGGCCTGTGCGTGCCTCTCCTGCTGAACTTCGACAGCTCAATGGCCCATATGCAGTTCGGCGAGAGCATACCCTGGATCGCCGCCTGGAACATCAATTACCGCCTCGGGGTCGACGGGATCAGCATCTTGTTCGTTGTTCTGGCCGCGCTCCTTACGGTCATTTCCATTATGGTGTCCTGGACTGCCATCCAGGACAGGGTCAGGGAGTTCATGATCGCCATGCTGTTCCTCGAAGCGGCAATGATCGGAGTATTCGTATCGCTCGACCTTTTTCTCTTCTACATCTTCTGGGAAGCAATGCTCATTCCCATGTACCTTCTGATCGGCATCTGGGGCGGCCCGAACCGGCTGTATGCGGCCATCAAGTTCTTTCTTTACACCTTGGTTGGCAGCGTGCTTATGCTGATCGCAATCATCGCGGTGTACTTCGCCGCAGGTCATACCTTCGACGTGCTTGCGCTCATGAACTATAAATTCAGCCACACCTTCCAGATGTGGGCGTTTGCGGCCTTCTTCGTGGCCTTTGCGGTCAAGGTCCCGATGTTCCCGGTCCACACCTGGCTGCCCGACGCCCACGTGGAGGCGCCGACCGCGGGTAGCATCATCCTGGCCGGGATCCTCATCAAGATGGGCGCCTACGGGTTCCTCAGGTTCTCGCTGCCCTTTTTCCCGGACGCGGCCCTTGCCTGGACGCCTGCCATCATGGTGCTGTCGGTCATTGCGATTATTTACGGCGCCTATATGGCTTTTGCCCAGACCGACTTCAAGAAATTGATCGCTTATTCGAGCGTAAGCCACATGGGTTTTGTCACCCTCGGAATATTTGCGCTGAACCTGCAGGGCCTTGAGGGCGGCATCCTTCAGATGCTGAACCACGGCGTCTCGACGGGCGCGCTGTTCCTTGCCGTAGGCATCATCTACGAGCGGACCCATACAAGGCAGATCGCGGACTACGGCGGCATCGCTGCCCGGGTCCCGGTGTACGCTACATTCCTGATGATTGTAACCTTCTCGTCGATCGGCCTGCCGGGGACGAACGGTTTTATCGGCGAGTTTACGATCCTGCTCGGCGCATTTCTGCACTACAAGCCCTATGCGGTCATCGCGTCGCTCGGCATCATCCTCGGCGCGGGATACATGCTCTGGCTCTACCAGCGCGTTGCTTTCGGCAAAATAACCAATGCTCACAACGAGCACCTTGCGGACATGAACGCGCGGGAGGTTGTCGCGGCGCTCCCGCTCGTGATCCTCGTATTTTTCATCGGTTTGTACCCCAACGCCGCCTTCGGTGTGATACACGCGTCGGTGGAGAACCTGGTTCAGCACGTGAACGCCAAGATGGCGTCGGCGCCGGCGGTTACCCAGATGCTCAGCACGGTCATAGGGAATTAACAGTAAGGAGAACTCATGCCCACCCTGTATCAACAATTTATGCAATCCATGATGCCGATCTTGCCCGAGGCGATCGTGATTATTGTGGCGCTTACGGTGCTGGTTTTTGATTTCTTTATCGAGAAGGAGCGGAAGTCGCTGCTCGGCTGGTACAGTCTGGCAGGGATCGTCATTGCTGCTTATGCGAGCTATACGCTGATGCCGATGGGCGGTACGTTTTTTGGCGGCACGTTCCACCTCGACCCCTTCGCGACCTTCTTCAACTTTGTGTTTTATATCGCCTGCGGGCTTGGGATCCTGGTTTCCATCAACTACCTTGAGGTCGAAGACATCCACCGCGGAGAATACTACGCACTGATGCTTTTTGCCACGAGCGGCATGATGTTCATGGCGTCGGCAGGAGATCTGATTCTCCTGTACCTCGGCCTGGAACTCATGGCGCTATCCATCTACATTCTTGCCGGCTTTATGCGGGGCAGTAACCGGTCGAACGAGGCCGCGATCAAGTACCTGATCCTGGGTGCCTTCTCGTCGGGCATCATGCTGTATGGTATGTCGCTCCTCTACGGTCTTGCCGGCACGACGAACCTATCCGGCATTCTCGCGTTCCTCCGCGTGGCCGATCTTTCGAATCCGATCATTTTCCTCGCTATGATCATGCTGACCGTGAGTTTCGGGTTCAAGGTGGCGGCCGCGCCGTTCCATATGTGGGTGCCCGATGTGTATGAGGGCGCCCCGACCTCGGTCACTGCTTTCATGTCAGCCGGGCCCAAGGTGGCTGGTTTTGCCGTGTTGCTCCGGGTCTTTCTGTATACTTTTGAACCGCTGCGTGAGCATTCGACTGCTATCCTTGCCGGGCTCGCTGTTCTTACCATGGCAGTCGGCAACGTCATGGCCCTGTCCCAGACCAACATCAAACGGATGCTCGCCTACTCCTCCATCGCCCACGCCGGCTATGCCCTTGTAGGCCTTGCGGCCGGCGGACCTGACGGCGCCGCGAGCGTCATGCTCTACGTCCTGATCTACGCTTTCATGAACATGGGCGCCTTCGGCGTCGTGATTATGCTCCGGAAGGCCGGGGAGCGGGGCGAAGAGATTTCCGACTTTGCAGGACTGGGAAAAACGAACAAGACAGCCGCATTCCTCATGCTGATTTTCATGTTCTCGCTCACCGGCATTCCTCCGTTGGCCGGGTTTATCGGCAAGTTCTACATTTTTAAATCCGCTGTAGAAGCCGGGCTTGTGTGGCTCGCGGTCGCGGGTGTGCTCTTCTCCGCTATCAGCGCCTACTTTTATCTTCGGGTCATCATGGTCATGTACATGCATGAACCAAAAGAGAGTATCGAGCTGTCCAGCGCCCCGTCCCTTGCGCTGGCACTGGCGATTTCGGTAACCGCCGTGATCGTGATCGGGATATACCCCACGGATCTCCTGAATTATGCGCGCGCCTCGATTGCAGGGATCATGTAATTACTTTTCGCCGCACTCAGCATGGTCAAGAACGGAAAAAGAATTGTTAACTAATAGGCCGGGCCAGGTGCTCGGCCTATTCTTTTTTGAAATGCGCTCATGCGGACTTTCTGCGAGTGGGGAATATGATGCCCGTCATAACCCCGCATCTCTTAAGTCATGATATACTTTGATCATGAGATCCGAAGTCCGAGGATACATCCTTAAAGAGTACGGTTCCTGGAGCGTTTTGATCATTTCTTACCTGCTCGGGATCGGCGTTTGTCGCGCATTTGCCTGGTCCCTCCTTCCCCTGTTTTTTGCCCTTGCTTTGCTGATCAATTCCAAACAGTTGTTCATGAAATGGACCAGAAAAACAGACGATCGAAAGTCGTTCCTGATTTTACTGGCGCAGATCATTGGCGCTGCGGCAATTCTCGCAGTAATTTTCAGGAGTGATGTTCCCCGACTCTTGCCGTTGCTGGTTATTCCTGCGGCTTATCTGCTTTCGAACAAGCTTGCCGGTGAACATTATCTGGTTACCGAACTTTTGGGATTTGCTCTTATCAGTCTGGCTGCGGTGCTGGCAAAGTTCCTGTTAACGGAAGGGTTGGATGTCCGGCTCTTTGTGGGTGTGGCGCTCTATTTTATGGCCGGCGTTTTCAAGGTAAAAGTTGTCATCTTTAAAAAAACGAAAGAGAGAATTTTCACAGCCCTCTTTGTATTCTTTACCGTTTATGCCTATCGCCGTTTTTATATTCCCGTAATCGTGCTGCTTCCTTTGCTTGATAACCTTCTTGCAGCAACAGTGCCTTACAAGGTCAAGCTGCGGACCATTGGCTGGATCGAGGTAGCGAAGAGCATCTTGTTTCTCGTACTCTTTGTTTCCTACTACTAAGGTAGTGACTGCCCGGGCGTACGATTCCTTCGCAAACGAACGCTCGCGGTTTTCCCAGAGGGTGATAAAATAACTCTAAAGGGAGCTTATCTGTGCCGGTAAAGTCCTTCAATACGAGCCTCGCTTCCAACGCGCTGACGGTACTCTCCAGGCGCTATTTGAAAAAAGATGATGCCGGGAGGGTCGTAGAATCGCCCGAAGAGATGTTTCGCAGGGTGGCGAACAACATAGCCCAGGCTGAACTTCTGTATAACGGCAACGCGGATATCCGATCGACGGAGGAAGAATTTTTCAGGGCGCTCTCCAGCCTGGAGTTCCTGCCCAATTCACCCACGCTCATGAACGCAGGGCGTCCGCTTCAGCAGCTTGCAGCGTGTTTCGTGCTGCCGATCGAGGATTCGCTCGAATCGATTTTCGACGGGGTCAAGAACACGGCATTGATCCATCAGAGCGGCGGCGGCACGGGCTTCTCGTTCAGCAGGCTGCGGCCCAAGGACGATGCTGTACGCACCACCAGCGGCGCTGCCAGCGGCCCGGTTTCGTTCATGCGCGTCTTCAATATGGCCACGGAAGTGATCAAGCAGGGCGGCACCCGCCGTGGCGCGAACATGGGCATTCTGCGAGTTGATCATCCGGACATTCTGGAGTTCATCTCAGCCAAGGTCGGCAACAAGGAATTGGCGAACTTCAACATCTCCGTGGCAATGACCGAGTATTTCATGCGCGCCGTGGAGTCCGACGGCGATCTGCCGCTTGTCAATCCCCGCAGTCATAAGGTGGTAAAAACGCTGAAGGCCCGCCTGGTTTTCGACAAGATCGTGGAGATGGCCTGGCGAACGGGAGATCCGGGAGTGGTGTTTCTCGACCGGATCAATCGCGACAACCCTACGCCGCAGCTCGGCAATATGGAAAGCACCAATCCCTGCGGCGAGCAGCCGCTCCTTCCCTACGAGCCTTGCAACCTGGGTTCCATCAATCTCGGCCTCATGCTCAAGCCTGTGGGCAAGACATTTGAGATAGACTGGGGCAAGCTGGAGCAAACCATACGAACGGGCGTGAATTTCCTGGACAATGTGATCGACGTGAGCCGCTATCCGCTCGACGAGATCGACCGCATGGCCAAGGGCAACCGCAAGATCGGGCTTGGCGTCATGGGTTTTGCAGACATGCTGGTCCGGCTGGGAATCCCCTACGACTCGGAGGAAGCCGTTGGAACGGGCGAGGAGATCATGAAGTTCGTGCGGGAAAAAGGATGGGCATGTTCCGCGGAGCTCGCGCTGAAACGGGGCGTGTTCCCGAACCACCGGGGAAGCAGGTACGATTGCCCCGGAGGGCCGAAGCTCAGGAACGCGACGGTGACTACGGTTGCGCCCACGGGAACGCTCTCGATCATCGCCGGTTGCTCAAGCGGCATCGAGCCGCTCTTCGCGCTTTCCTTCACTCGCCACGTTCTGGGAGATGTGGATTTGCCGGAGGTCAATGAGTCTTTTGTCGAGACAGCCAGGAAAAGAGGGTTCTTCAGCGATTCGCTGCTTCTGCAGCTTACGGCGGGAGTGTCAATTCAATCTGTGAATGAGGTCCCGGAAGACGTGAAGCGTCTGTTTCGGACAGCTTTCAACATAGCACCGGAGTGGCATGTGCGCATGCAGGCGGCATTCCAGCGCCATACGGACAACGCAGTGTCAAAAACCATAAACTTTCCGCAGCAGGCCACCCAGGAGGACGTGCGGAAGGCCTTTTTGCTCGCTTTTCGCGAAGGAGTGAAGGGCATTACGATCTTCCGGAGCGGCAGCAAGAACGAACAGGTCCTCACCTGCGCTGATCCTCTATACTGCTAAAACCGTTCTCTTCCACCCCACGTGAATACCCTCCTAATCTGTGGGTAAACCAGGCAATAGTAACCTTTTCGTCAATTACATGTCTTCCTTGTAGGAATAAACCTGACATGAAAATCAGAAATCTACTGATACCCATAGATGCGGCCATAGGCTAAAGTAATTACTACCAAAGGTTGAACAGTTGCAGAATGGCAGGCTCCTTGAAAGGAGGCAATATCATGACATGTCCATTCTTAGCCGGAACAGGGGTGCTCATCTGTACGGTGAACAGCGGAGTATATGTTCCCAGTATTTTCGAGATCGAGGAATACTGCCAAAGCGAAAAATCCAAAAATTGTCCCTATCCTTCCTTAATTTTGTTCGGCATAGCTCATGTTGCCAAAAAAGAAATAAGCCGTGGTCACGAGCGGCGATGTGACTGATCCGGGCATGACCAACTTCAGGGAGTTTGGTTTCAAGGACTCACTGGTCAAACCGTTCATTCCGGCTGAACTGTGGAGGTTCTCTCCGCCCTGGCCCCGATCGCTGATTGATGTTCTGTCAAAGCAAATCCGCTAGCGAAAGTTCCTCCTTTACTCTCTCCCGGCGCCTCCCGCAATTCCATCGAAGTATGCGCTTCTTGACTTCTCATGTCGCTATGCTATCCTTTAATTAACCCTTCCCTCGCTGTTCCCATTTAGAGACCGGAAAACGCATACAACAGTATTCAATACATGTTGCCGCTTGCGGCGTCCGGATTCCGGCAACGGGGGAGTTTTTCAGGTTGCACTCTGTCAGTGAGGTGAGTTGCATGGATATAGCCATCGGAGCGGACCACGGCGGCTTTCAACTAAAAGCAATCCTTCTGGAATACCTTCGGAAGCTCGGCCATGCCGTGCAGGACCTCGGGGCTTTAGACAGCGAGCCTTCGGACTATCCTGACTATGCGCGAGCGGTGGCCAATGCCCTGATCGATGGAAGGGCGGAGCGTGGAATCCTGATCTGCGGAAGCGGCGTGGGCGCCTCCGTGGCGGCGAATAAGTTCCCCGGAATCCGCGCAGCAATCTGTCACGACACCTTCTCCGCACACCAGGGCGTCGAGGATGACGACATGAATGTCTTGTGCCTCGGAGCGCGCATTGTGGGGCCGGAACTGGCAAAGGACATTGCGAGGACCTACCTGGCAGCCGCCTTTTCAGGCGCGGAGAGACACAAAAGAAGGCTGGAAAAGGTGAAGAATATTGAAAAAGAGTTTATGAAAGTATGATTTACGGACACACTTGAAGCATAAATAGTTGAATCATAAAGTGCCGAGAAGTGGGAAGTAGCGCGGCGTGCCGGGTTGCGATGGACGCAGAAGTTTACGGGAAAGGACTTTGAGAGGAGAGATCAGTATGAAACTGGGATATATTGGATTGGGGAAGATGGGCTACAACATGGCCGAACTGCTTCTTGAGAAAGGACACCAGCTTGTTGGTTACAACCGGAGTGCGGCGCCTGTCCAGAAAATAGCGCAGAAAGGGGCGAAGCCGGCAGATTCGATCGGCTCGCTCGTTGCGGCTTTGGAAACGCCGAGGCTGGTCTGGATTATGGTCCCCCATCAGGCTGTGGATGCAGTTTTGAAGGAGCTCACCTTGCACCTGGCGAAAGGCGACACGATCATAGACGGAGGAAACTCCCCATACAAGGAATCGATCCGCAGGGGGCGGGAGCTGGAAGGAAAGGGGATCGATTTTCTCGACGCAGGAGTGAGCGGCGGGCCGCACGGCGCGCGAACGGGCGCCTGCATCATGGTGGGCGGCAAGCAGGAAGTGTTCAAGAAGTACGAACAGATTTTTCGCGACGCATCGGTTGAACAGGGATACGCCTATTTCGGCAAGACCGGCTCAGGCCATTTCGTGAAAATGGTCCATAACGGTATTGAATACGGCATGATGCAGGCGCTTGCCGAAGGGTTTGCGATCCTCAAGGCGTCGGCATTCAACCTGGACCTGGCGAAGGTCGCAGACCTGTACAACCACCGGAGCGTGATCGAATCGCGGCTGGTAGGCTGGCTGAAAACCGCGTTCGAGCAGCATGGCACGGAGCTTGCGGACATCTCGGGGGCCATTGCCCAGAGCGGGGAAGGAATGTGGACTGTAGATGCGGCAAAGGAGTTCGGTATTCCGGCGCCGATCATCAAGGGAGCGCTCGATTTTCGTCTTCAGTCCGAGAAGCACCCGAGCTACAGCGGAAAGATCGTTTCGGCCCTCCGAAACCAGTTCGGCGGCCATGCAGTGGAAATAACGTCGAATCCTCTCAATGTCTCGAGGGAAGCAGGAAAGGCAAAGCAGAGAAAAATAGCATAATCCGCAGAGATTGTTTGAGGATGCGAGCATGTGCAGGAAGAGAGTGATGAGGTGATTGGTATGAGACCACAGAATTTGAAAACAAGAGTATTCCTGGACGGCGGAAATCCCGAAGAGACCCGCGAGAGCATCAAGCTCCTCGGATTTCTTGACGGACAGACAACGAACCCGACGCTGATCTCCAAAAACCCCGAAGCCCGCAAGCGGCTTGAGCGGGGCAAGAAGTTCAGCGTCGATGAAATTTTCGATTTTTACCGCGGCGTCGTAACGACCCTGAGCGGCCTGATCCCGAAGGGGTCTATTTCCATAGAGGTGTATTCCGACGCTGCGACCAAGGCGGATGCAATGCTCCGGCAGGGCAAGGAGATGTTCACCTGGATCAAGAACGCCCATATAAAATTTCCGACAACGCGGGAAGGGCTCAGAGCAGCTGAACGGGCAGTGCAGGCCGGTATGCGCGTGAACATGACGCTCTGTTTTTCGCAGGAGCAGGCGGCCGCAGTGTACGCCGCGACCCGGGGCGCAAAAAAAGGGCAAGTCTTTGTTTCGCCTTTCATCGGGAGGCTGGATGACCGCGGCGAAAACGGAATGGATGTGATCGCGAACATCCTGCGCATGTACGCCCAGGGAGACGGCCATGTGGAAGTGCTGACCGCCAGCGTACGGAACCTCGACCACTTTCTGTATGCACTCAAGCTGGGTACGGACATCATCACCGCCCCCTATGAGGTTGTGCGGACCTGGGGAGAAAAGGGCATGCCGATGCCGGAAGATGGATACCGGTACGACGCAAAGTCGCTGCAGCCCATTTCCTATAGGGTGATCGATCTGAACAGACATTGGGAAGAGTACGATATTCGTCATGATCTGACGGACAAAGGCATGGAGAAGTTCTCTTCCGACTGGAACCAATTGATCACAACTGAACAGCGAAAGATAGCATAGCTATGGACGACATCGCTCTTCCGGAGAAAACCACGTGTGCTCCCCAGGAATCGGGCCCCATCCCGGCGTATCACCGTGTGGAGAACTGCGACGTGGAGGTTCCGCGGCCCGCGGCCCTGATCATCTTTGGCGCGTCCGGGGACCTGGCGTACCGGAAGCTTCTTCCTTCGCTCTACCGTCTCTATAAAAACAGGATGCTCGCGGAGCAGTTCTTCATCCTGGGCACAAGCCGGGTCGAGATGACCACGGAGCAGTACCGCGCATCATTGTACGACGCGATCAAGGTCGCGTTGCCGCGCGATTTCGACCAGGCAATATGGGACAAGTTTGCGCCCCGTATTTATTATTCCACCTTCGACTATGGCAGCCTGGAGTCCTACACCAGAGAACTCGCGGATCTCCTTCCCAAGCTTGAAAGCAAGCATCAGACCACGGGTAACCGCATCTTTTATCTGGCCATTCCGCCCACCGTGTTCGAAGACGTGATTCACAACCTGGGCGCCGCGGGACTATCGCGGGAGGACAAGGGCTGCAGCCATCTCGTGATCGAGAAACCTTTTGGCTACGATCTTGCCTCCGCCCGTAAGCTGAACCGTCTCGTGCATACCCACTACAAGGAAAGCCAGATCTTCCGCATCGACCACTACCTGGCCAAGGAAACGGTGCAGAACGTCCTCATGTTCCGGTTTGCAAACTCTATCTTTGAACCGCTCTGGAACAGGAGGTATGTGGACCACGTTCAGATCACCGCGTCCGAGACCCTCGGCGTGGAACACCGCGCCGGCTACTATGAGCAGGCGGGCGTGATGCGCGATATGTTTCAGAACCACATGTTCCAGCTCCTCTGTCTCACCGCAATGGAGCCGCCCCCATTGTTTATCGCAGACCGGGTGCAGGATGAAAAGGCCAAGGTCCTTCGTTCCCTGAGACGCTTTTCCTCCGGAGAGTTTAATGACCACATCAGCATCGGTCAGTACACAAAGGGGACGATCAACGGCCGGGAAGTTCCCGCCTACGGGGATGAGCCTGGCGTGGACAAACAGTCGGCGACCCCGACGTTTGCGGCGATGAAGGTGTTCGTCGATAACTGGCGGTGGAACGGCGTTCCCTTCTATCTGCGCTCGGGAAAACGGCTAGCGAGCAGGCGAACGGAGATTTCCATTCATTTCAAGGATGTGCCGTACTCCATGTTTCCGGATTCGGTCACCGGTCCTATTGCACCCAATGTCATCCTCCTCAAAATACAGCCTGAGGAAGGCATGAGCCTTTTCCATCAAGCCAAGCAGGCAGGCACCAAGCTCTGTTTGAACACCGTGGAAATGAAACATGACTATCCGCGGGGCGTGGCGCTCGATGCGTACGAATGGGTCCTGCTCGACTGCATGCTCGGCGATCACATGCTCTTCATGCGGGAAGACAGCGTGGAGCTCGCGTGGTCGGCGCTCACCCCCGTGCTCGACGCGCTCGAATCGGACAAGGTCGTGCCGCTCGCGCGGTACGCAGCCGGCACCGACGGCCCTGCTGGGGCGCTGGACCTGCTCCGTAAAGACGGCCGCTCCTGGAGGCCTTTGTGAAAACCGATCCGGCCGTCCGGGTCTCGGTGTTCGATGACCTTGATTCTCTGAGCCGTGCTGCTGCTGACATATTTCTTTCGGTCGCGAGTGATGCCATTGCCCTCAGGGGAAGGTTTAGCGTTGCCCTTTCCGGCGGCTCCACGCCCCGGCGCCTGTACACGCTCCTTGCTTCCTCTGCATATCAGAACAGAGTCGATTGGTCCCATGTCCACCTGTTCTGGGCCGACGAACGCTGTGTTCCCCCTGATCATCGTGCGAGTAATTTCAAGCTGCTTTCCGACACGCTGCTGGGGCGCGTTTTTGTGCCGGAAAAAAACATTCACCGGATGCACGGAGAAGCGGATGCCGAGGAAGCTGCCCGGGAATACGAGAATCAGCTCTCACATTTTTTCGGATCAAGCTCCCTGCCCGCCTTCGATCTCATCATGCTCGGCATGGGCGAGGACGGTCATACGGCGTCGCTCTTTCCGGGTTCTCCGGCTGTCCGGGAAAAAAAGCGCATGGTCGTTCCGGTGTATCTCGACAAGCCGAACATCGACCGGATCACGCTGACGCTTCCCGTTATTAATCATGCCGCCCGCGTGCTTTTCCTGGCCGCAGGAAAGACCAAAGCAGGCGTGATCCATCATATCCTGGGCGAGGGCAATTCCCGCGAATATCCGGCAGGGCTGGTTTGTCCCGAGTCAGGCACGATTACCTGGTTTCTCGATCAGGAAGCTGCCGGGAAGTCATGAAGCCGGTCAGAGCTCTTAACGGAAAAGTGTTGTGAAGCCGCCGGAGGCGTTCTTTTTTATGCTATGATTCATCTATACCACGGGAAAGGAGGTGATACAGGATGAAGAAGCCTTTAAGCAAGGATGCGCTTGCCAAAGAAGCGGCGTATTGGACGGTGCTGAAACAGCTGGCGAAGCAGAATCCTGGCACCGTATGCCGCAAATGAAAGGGCTGAAAGAGCTAAAGTTGCTGGTCAGCAACGACGCCAAAGCAGCCGGATAGAGCTGGTGTCCAGCGTTCTGCGGCGCCAGCTCTATTGCTTTACTGATCATGACGGACGAAAGCCAATGGTACCTGCATCTCAGGCTTTTATTATTTCATCATCTCTATGGCAACCACAAAACCCTTCGAATTTTTTGTTCAATGGCATCTCACGGAAAGCTGCAACCTCTCGTGCAGGCACTGTTACCAGGGCGAGCGGAGCAGCGAGGAATTGCCGCTCTCCGAGATAGCGCGCGGCGTCAATGAAGTGTCGGACATGATCAGAGACTGGTCCGAGGCATACGGGGTGGCTTTTTCCTCCAGCATGAACATCACCGGCGGCGAGCCTCTTTTGAGAAAAGACCTCTTCGAGATCCTGGGTGAGATCAAGGGGCGGGGGTTCAAAGTCTATCTGCTTACGAACGGGACGCTGATAAGCCGGGACCGCGCGCGGAAGCTTGCCGCTCTGGGGCTGGACGGGGTTCAGGTAAGCGTGGAAGGACCGGAGCATGTCCATGATGCCATCAGGGGCAAGGGAAGTTTCGCGGCGTCAACAGACGGCATCGAGCGGCTTGTCGACGCGGGGCTGCCGGTGACGCTAAATGTCACGCTGTCGACCATGAATGCCTCGTCAATGAAAAAAATCATCGCTTTCGGTTCGCATTCAGGGGCCTGCCGTATCGGGTTTTCGCGGCTTGTTCCCGCCGGGAAAGGCAGGTCCCTGCTCTCACGGATGCTGACGAGAGAACAGGCGCGGGACCTCTATGAAGAACTCTTCGCGCTCGAGCTCAAAGGAATCGAGATCGTGACCGGCGACCCGGTCGCTTCGCAGATGAGGACGAAAACGAAGGTCGACGCCGGAAACGTAGCCATAAGCGGCTGCTCGGCAGGCGTGGCCGGTTTGACCATTCTTCCCAATGGAAACGTCACGCCCTGCCGGAGACTGCCCCTTGCTCTCGGCAATATTATGAAAGATTCACTCAGGGAGATCTGGGCGATGTCGCCGGTCCTCGGAGCGCTCAGGGACCGGAGCAGGTACAAGGGAAAATGCCGCGTCTGCGGGCATTGGGCGCAGTGCCGGGGGTGCCGGGCGATCGCCTACGCCTACTCACGGTCTCGCGGTGAGGACGATTTTCTTGCCGAGGACCCGCAGTGTTTTATTGAGCCGTAAGATGATAGTTTTAGTACCTCAGAAATTGCAAAAGAGGGCGCGGATAACGACTTATGCCGAGGTGCAGGATTAACGCACGGCTTGGCTCTCTTGTCTCGCTTGCAGAGAAACCCTTTCCCGTTGACAAGGTCATGGTTGTATGCTATCTTTTGACTGTATTTTCGTACGTCGGGTTTTCGGGCCGCTTGTCTTACCAATATTCATTTTAAAAACAATCGAATAGAGGAGGATTTTATGAAGAGCAGACAGCTTATGTATGTTTTCGTTGTATTACTGATGAGTATCTTCGTTCTCTGGGGCTGCCCCAAGAAAGCAGAAGTGACTTCTGCCCCCGAATCACAGAAGGAAGCAGCGGCGGAACCCGCCAAGGAAGGACCAAAGGTTGAGCAGAAGGCCGAGCCTGCGGCCCAGCCAGAAGCAGCAACGGCGGCAAAGGAAGAGCAGCCCCAGGAGAGTGCCGCAGCAGCATCGACAGGAGTGGAGCCGATCCACTTTGATTTTGACAAGTCCTTTATTCGCGCCGACGCGAAACCTGTGATGAGGGCGAATGCCGAATGGCTCAAGGCCAACCCCAACGTGAAGATCAGGATCGAAGGAAATTGCGACGAGCGGGGAACCAAGGAATACAACCAGGCTCTTGGTCAGCGACGAGCGGCGAGCGCGAAAAAATACTTAACCGATCTGGGAATTTCCGCCAAACGGATATCGCTTATCAGTTATGGCAAGGAAAAGCCCATCTGCACCGAGCACAACGAAGATTGCTGGCAGAAAAACCGCAGAGACGATTTTACCAAGGTGACGGAGTAGGACCAAGAAAAATATGAACCGGGGAGGGGGAGAACGCGTGACAGGGTAAGCTTTCCGTCTCGTCTTTCTCCCTCTCTTTGCTTCCCGCTTCCTCGTTTTATACCCTGTATACAAATAGTTTAGTATCCCTAAAGGAATAAATGACGGTCAAACAATCGCTAACGATCTTCGGCTTCCTGTTTCTGCTGACTGCCTGTGCTCCTCAGGCTGAACTGGTCAAGACCAGGTCCGACATGACCGATCTGCGCGAAGAGGTGCAAACCGCAATGGTGCGCGTTCAGGAGTTGCAAAAACGCGTCAATCTTCTCGAGGAGAATGTCAAGGGCACGATGGATGTGCAGAAGGTTATGGCAGACTACGGAGCCAAGTCCGACCAGCTCACCACCGATATCCAGCTTGTTCAGGGCAAGCTCGAAGAGAACAACTTCCGCATTGCCGAACTTGCGCAAAAGCTGGACGACCGGAGCGTCAGGATCGCGGAGCTTTCAGCGCGGATCGACGAACTCGATGCCAAGATGAAGCTGTTGAGCGCCGGCACGGCGACGGTCCTGACCCGGCAGACCCCGACCACGGCGGCCCGGGCAAAGTCATCCTCCCCCAAGGCCATTGAACCTTCCGAAGCTTATCGCCAGGCGAAAAGCGATTACGACAGGGGGAATTTCGATCTTGCTCTTGCCGGGTTCCAGAATTATGTTGCGCAGTTTCCCGATACCAGCATGACGGACGCGGCGCAGTACTGGATCGGCGAATGCCTTTATTCCAAGAGAGAGTTCAGCAAGGCGATTGATGCTTTTCTAAAAGTTATCAAGCACTACCCCAAGAGCGACAAAGTGGCCGGCGCAAAGCTCAAGATCGGGCTGTCCTACCTGAACGAAAAAAATTTTCCCAAGGCAAAAGAGTACCTTCGCAAAGTCATGAAGGAATATCCCTCTTCCAACGAGGCTGAAATCGCCAGGGACCGGCTTGCAAAAATTGAGAAATAGCCGGCGTGCTCTGATTTTCCGCCCTTCTCTGGATGTCCGCTCTTTCCGCACAAGCCTTCTTTCCAGGTAAATAAGGTGCATGGTTGCCTTATGGGCCGCGCGCGTCTCTGGTACAATAAACATAAAGCGATCCCAGGACTATATGTTTTGTGATTTCTGATATGTATCAAATACTACAACCAACACAGCAGACGCTCCAGAAGGGCAGATTTCGTTGTCTTGTCTGTTTCTAACAATTTGATTTATCACAATAAGTGGTTTCCGGTATGATGGTCTGAACCTTGCAAAAGAACAGTGCCAGGAGGCAGGCAATGCAAATAAGGCATCTCATTTTTTTGATTTTGCTTCTTTCCTTGTTTAGGGTTTCTCATGCCGATGAGTCCCTTGTCACGCTCAAAGACCTGGAGCAGGAGGCGCTCAAGAACAACCCCGAGATCCTCATGGCGGAGAAAAGAGTGGAGTCTGCTGATGAGAAAAAGTCTCTGGCTTCCGCCCTGCCGGACCCCATGGTCGGCTATGCGGTCCAGAACGTCGGGTCGCCGGGCGTGTGGAGTGTTGGGAAGGAAGATATGAGCATGCAGGGCGTGGTCTTTACCCAGGAGATCCCGTTTCCGGGCAAGCTTGGGACAAAAGGCCGAATCGCAGGCAAGGAAGCGGAGCGGACGGAGCAAGGGGCCCGGGAAACGAAGCTCAGGGTGCTGAACAGCCTCAAGAACGCATATTATGAATATTTCCTCGCTTTCAAATCCGCCGAGATCCTGGACCAGACAAAGGAGCTGCTGAAAAATTCTCAGCGCATCGCCGAGACGCGGTATGCTACCGGCCAGGGCATGCAACAGGACGTTGTCCGTGCCCAGCTTGAGGTCTCCATGATCCTGGACCGGCTGACCGAGGAAGAGCAGAAGAAAGAGACGCAGGCGTCACTGATCAACAGCCTCGTGGGCCGCAACCCGCTGGCTCCCCTCGGAAGACCGGAGGAGCTTCCGAGAGCTACTCCGACCGTTACCATGGATGAACTGGCAGCCATGGCGCTCGACCATTCCCCCGTCTTGCAGGGAAAAGAGCGCATGGTGGAGCAAAGCAGGGAAGAGCTTTCCCTGAGCCGCAGGGAATTTCTGCCGGACATGGTCGTCTCCGGCGGCTGGTTCACACGGGGCGACAAATCGGACGTCTGGCAGGCAAGCCTGATGTTTAAAGTCCCGCTCTATTTCTGGAACAAGTCAACGGGAGTGAAGGCCGCGTCAGCCGACCTCAGCGCCGCACGCTATGAGTACGACGCCGAGAGGCTTGCGACGCTGGCACGGGTGCGCGACCTCTATTCCACGATCAAGACAGCCGAGCATCGCATAGAGCTCTACGAGGCCGGGATCATCCCGCAGGCGCGGCTGTCGCTTCAATCAACGACCTCAAACTACCAGGTGGGGAAGAGCGATTTCACATCGCTCCTGGAAAGCGAAAACACGCTCTTGAAATACCAGCTCATGGAGCAGGAAGAGCTGGTCAACCTGAACAAGACCATGTCCATGCTGAATGAACTCACCGGAGAGGACCATCATGAGAAATGAGAAATGGGTCATGACTTCAGCCGTCGAGGTACGCGCGGGAAAACCAGCGGAATCAGCGGATACGAGAAAGAGCAATCTGCTTCTGACTTTGGTTTTCTTTTTCGTCCCGATTCTTTTCTCTTCCCATGCTTTTGGCCAGGAACATGCGGGCCATGCGGGTCCGATACAGAGCCAGGCGTCCGGGAGCGCGGGACGGAGTGCAGCGACCGTAAAACAGGAGGCTGTGCCGGTCATTACGATCAGCCCGGACAAGGTGCAGCTCATCGGCGTGCGCACGGCTGTTGCTGACTATCGATCGCTGGACAAACAGATCCGCACCGTGGGCAAAGTCGAGCCCGATGAGACCCGTCTCGCTTTCGTGAATACCAAGATCGCGGGATGGGTGAAAAAACTCTATGTCGATTATACCGGGCAGCAGGTCGTGAAAGGCCAGCCGCTCCTGTCGATCTACAGTCCCGACCTGGTGACGGCCCAGGAAGAATATCTTATCGCGCTGCGGTCGGTGAGGTCATCTCTGACAGGGACCGGCGATATGGCCGAGATCGAGGCTTCGCGCAGCGAACTGCTGCAATCGGCGAAGCGGCGGCTTCAGCTCTGGGACATCACCGATGCGCAGATAGCGGAGCTTGAAAAAACGGGCAAACCCAGGACGGAGATGACGATCGAGGCGCCGCTGAGCGGCATCGTGCTCGACAAGATGGTGCTTGAAGGAGGCTATATCACGCCGGGCATGAACCTCTATAAGATTGCCGATCTTTCCTCGATCTGGATCATGGCCGACATCTATGAGTATGAAGTGCCCCTGGTCAGAGTAGGCCAGGCGGCACTCGTGACCTTGCCATACTATTCCGGTCAGAGCTATCATGCAATCGTAGATTTTATCGATCCGTCCCTGGACCCGGTGAGCCGGACCGTCAAGGCGCGGCTTGCCATGAAGAATCCCGGACTCCTGCTGAAGCCCGAGATGTTTGCGAATGTCGAGATCATGGTCTCTTCAGGCTCAAGGCTGGCGATCCCGCGCGAGGCGGTGATTGATTCGGGCACGCGCCAGATCGTGTACGTCGAGAAAAAGCCGGGAGTGTACGAGATGCGGCGGGTGACTGTCGGCCTGCGAGGGGAGGATTACGTAGAAGTCCTGAAAGGCATCAAAAGAGGGGAGCGCGTCGTTACGTCCGGCAACTTCTTCATAGATTCGGAGAGCCAGCTGAGGTCAGGGGGCAATTAATAGTTCAAAGTTCAGAGTTCTGAGTTTAAAGTGATAGATCAGATCACGTTCCTGGTCCTTCTGGGTGTCTGCTTATTGCTGTACACTGTGAACTATGAACTTTGAACTCTGAACTTTTCTGAGGTTCAATTATGTTAGCCAAAATCATAGAAATTTCGGCACGAAATAAATTCCTCGTTTTTCTTCTCGTGGGGTTCCTTACCCTTTGGGGGATCTGGGCAGTATATCACACGCCGCTCGACGCCATCCCGGACCTTTCTGACGCCCAGGTGATCGTGTATACCGAATGGACGGGCAGGAGCCCGGACCTGGTCGAGGACCAGATCACCTATCCCATTGTCTCGACGCTCCTCGCTGCGCCCGAGGTGCGCGTGGTGCGCGGCAAATCCTTTCTCGGCACCTCCTTCGTCTATGTCATCTTCAAAGACGGTACGGACATCTACTGGGCACGGAGCCGGGTGCTCGAATATCTTCAGGGCGTCCAGGGAAAACTTCCTGCGGGCGTGACTCCGCAGCTCGGCCCTGACGCAACCGGCGTGGGATGGGGGTTCCAGTATGCCCTGGAGGACGAGAGTGGAAAGCACGATCTCTCCCAGCTCCGATCGCTCCAGGACTGGACCCTCAAGTATGCCATTGAATCAGTGCCCGGCGTTTCCGAAGTGGCCTCCGTGGGCGGGTTCGTGAAACAGTACCAGATCACTGTGGACCCGAACCGGCTTGCGGCGTACAAACTTCCGCTTGCAAAGGTCATGGACGCAGTCAGGCGCAGCAACCGCGACGTGGAGGGAAGGGTCGTGGAGTGGTCGGGCAGAGAGTACATGGTCCGCGGCCGCGGCTACATCCACGACAAGTCGGACATCGAGAAGATCGCCGTGGGCACCAACGAGAAAGGGACGCCCATCCTGCTTCGCGACATCGGCCAGGTCCAACTCGGTCCGGAGATCAGGCGCGGCGCCTCTGACCTGGACGGAAAAGGCGAGACCGTCGGCGGCATTGTCGTGGTCCGCTTCGGCGAGAACGTCCTCGAAGTGATTGACCGGGTGAAAGCAAAGATCAAAGAGCTGCAACCGTCCCTGCCCGAAGGGGTCAAGATCGTCACAACCTATGACCGGTCCGAACTCATCCACCGCTCTGTTGACACGCTCCGCGAAGAAGTGATCAAACTCGGCATTGCCGTAAGCGTGGTTTGCATCATCTTCCTCTTTCATCTGCCGAGCGCCCTTGTCGTGATCCTGACCCTGCCCGTGGCGATCCTGATCTCCTTCGTCTGCATGTATTACCTCAAGATCAGCTCGAACATCATGAGCCTCTCCGGCATCGCCATCGCCATCGGCGCCATGGTTGACGCCTCCATCATCATGGTCGAAAATGCGCATAAAAAGCTCGAAGAGTGGGAAAAGGGCGGAATGGTCCACGGTTCGCGCGTGGACGTGATCATCAACGCTGCAAAAGAGGTCGGGCCGTCGCTCTTCTTCTCACTCCTCGTTATCACCGTGGGTTTTATGCCGGTTTTTACACTTGAGGAACAGGCAGGCAGAATGTTCAAACCCCTGGCGTATACAAAAACGTTTTCCATGCTCTTTGCGAGCTTTCTCGCGATCACGCTGACGCCGGTCCTGATGACCCTTCTCATCAAGGGAAAGATCAGGCATGAGGACAACAATCCCATCAGTCACTTTCTCACAAAAATTTACCACCCTGTTGCGGACTTTGCACTCCGCTTTCGGAAGTTCGTCATCATCGCGGCAATCGTCATTGTCCTGGTCACGGTTTTTCCCTTTAGCAAACTGGGGTCGGAGTTCATGCCGCCATTGTACGAGGGGACGCTCCTGTTCATGCCGTCATCGGTGCCCGGCGCCTCCATTACGACCATGAGCGAGGTGCTCCAGACCGAAGA
>JAJXTW010000100.1 GCA_021783455.1 Nitrospirota bacterium
CCTGAGCAATTGATAGTTTGGGATGATTTGGGGTAATCATCCCACCCACGACTATTTTGAAGGGCAGGTGAAACGGAGGGAGCCCGGAGAGCGACCCGGAGTTTCACCTGCCTATGCATTTATTGAAAAAAACACCAGCCGGGGAGTGTGCCCTGCAAGATCATGCGGTCATAGCAGGATAGCGTCCCTGCGATTTTATCTTGATAGCGTTCAGGTACATCATAGCAGCCTCCATGACTACAACGAGTAGGGACTCATTGTAGCATGGTTTTTATAAAACCTGTTGGTTCCGGCTTGTCCGGGTTGGGGGTTACCTGAGCGAAGGGGATACCCACTTTCAGATAATATCAAACAATAGCATTTTTTGGTTGAAAATTAACCACTGAACGGCTATAATTCAACCATGATAAAAAGAAATATCAGTCAATTTCTGATGGATTCCCTCTCCGATACGCCGGTTCTTCTTCTGAACGGAGCCCGTCAAACCGGCAAAAGCACCCTTGTAAAAACCATCTCCGAGCATTCACATCCAGCTCGCTACATCACCTTGGACGATGCCACCGTTCTTGCCGCTGTTCGGCAGGATGCAGAGGGTTTCCTATCGGAATTAGAAGGCCCGGTTGTTATCGATGAAGTACAGAGGGCTCCAGAGCTGTTCCCTGCTATTAAGTCAGAGGTAGACCGTAACCGGCGACCAGGACGCTTTCTGCTCACCGGTTCCGCCAATGTCCTTTTACTACCCCGATTATCTGAATCCCTGGCGGGTAGGATGGAGATACTGAGTCTTTGGCCGTTCTCCCAGGGTGAGCTTGAAGGATTTCAAGAGCTTTTTGTGGATCGTCTGTTTGCGGCCAAATTGCACCCTGACACTTTGCCCAAAGAATCCCTTTCATCGCTCCATACCAGGATCACAAATGGTGGTTATCCTGAGGCAGTCAGCAGAACCAAGGAAGATAGACGCCGGGCATGGTTCGAGTCCTATATAACAACGATCCTACAAAGGGATATTAGAGATCTCGCCAATATCGAAGGTCTGACCAGCCTTCCAAGACTCTTGGCTATCATCGCTTCGCGATCACCGGCGCTTCTCAATTTCTCAGAGCTATCCCGTACTCTTGCCATGCCCCAAAGCACACTCAAACGGTACATGACGCTCCTTGAGGCCACGTTTCTGATTCAGCATCTACCCGCTTGGGCAGGGAATCTCGGAAAGCGTTTGGTCAAGACATCCAAACTCGTCATGAGTGACACCGGTCTTATGGCGCACCTGCTCGGAGCCAATAAAGAGCGATTAGCTACTGGCGGTATTATCGGTCCATTACTAGAAAACTTCGTCGTCATGGAACTGATCAAGCAGATCACCTGGAGTTCGACCAAACCGCAGATATTTCACTTCCGAACCCAGACTGGCCAGGAAGTGGATATCGTACTGGAAGACAGGGCTGGAAAACTTGTGGGAATTGAGGTCAAGGCAAGCTCAACGGTTACAGCCCAGGACTTCAAAGGACTCCGTACGCTTGCTGAGACCACGGGCAAGCGATTTCATAGAGGTGTTGTACTTTATACCGGTAATGAGAGTTTGCCTTTTGGTCCGGAACTCTATGCCATCCCAGTTAATGCCTTGTGGCATAAGCGTGAAAAATAGTTAATTATGCCCCGGCTGGCCGCCTGACTTTTTGCCGGACTTTTTGCGGAGGGATTTAGGCGCCGGCTTTTGATAACCGTCTGAAGACGGCGGCTTGCTGCTGTTTCGGCTGTTTTGCGCGTCCTTCTCTTCGAGCGCGTTTATGCGCTCTTGGAGCTTCAGGGTATAGGCGACCAGTTCAGGAAGACTCTGGCGGCCCAGGACGAGCAGTTCATCGGCCATCATTGAGGAGCGCCTCTTTGAAACGGGGTATGAGCGAATAGAGATAAATGCCTTTGATCAGGACCGCGAGCGTGCTGTATCGGTCCTGACGGCTGCGGCCCGTGGTGCTGCCGATCTGCCTCCAGTTGGACGCTTTATAGCAGGTCCCGGCGAACCTGTCTCGCTCGACAAACGTTTCACCATCGAGCTTATTGTGCTCGCAGAACCCGATTGGTTCGCGATCTCTCCTGCGGAGGCGCCAGAATTTATCTCGGACTGGAAATCAGGCGAGTTCTGTGTCGGAGGTGCGGATCAGTGAAACGGGAGTTGCTGCCGTTTCTGGCCGACAACCCATTTTATACCAAGCGATTCGCCTATTACGTCGGCAGACTGTGTGAATCTTCTTCGATCAAAGATATTGCCAAAGAGTTTCATTTTGTCCGCAGGCAGCGGAACCGGCAGCCATACCTTTACGGTCAATCCGTCTCAACTGCAGACGTCGTAGACCTTCAGCTTCCAGGTGCTTTCAAATGCCGGGCCTTATTCCCAGATCACGCTCGCATGCATTGCGAAAGACGCTGCGGGGAACCAGAGCAGCGGCGCGCCGAACCTTGCCTTGACGGTCGCTGATATTGTGCCGCCGATGGTTGTAAACGCGTCTGTTTATTGTCCGACCACCTTGAGCATCAGATTGGAATCATATTTTCGGGCTTCGTTAGACCTTACTTGACCACAAACTTGGGTAACATTTATTTTGAGGCAATTAGGACGGAGATATCCTGAACAAAGTCGCTGCTGTCTCCTTGGAGATGGGGCTCCCGGAAAAGACTTTATTTTTCTGTCGGATACTGCTACAGTATGTCAGCAGATCCAGATTATGATGGGAATATCTTCTTCTCGACAGGTGCTGCTGACAGCATAAGGGTTCCATGATGATGCCCCGTAAGCTCAGAAATACTCTGGCAGCGCAGGTCACCGCAATGATTCTGGTGATCCTTGTCGTGGGACAGGGCTTGCTCTACACCTGGCTACTGCTCTATCAGAAGTCGTATCTGGAGGAAAGCCTTCGCAATGAGATGACGGCAGTCGCCCGGCAGATTGCCGATACATCTGCGAAACAGGGCGCTGATCCACTCTCCCTCGAACAGTTTCTGGATCTGGTCCTCAAGACCGGGAGCGTAATGTCTGTCAGGGTCGTCGAAGGGAACGGACGGGTGCTTGTTGCCAGGACCGCTCACGCGATGCCGAACGGATCTCCTCCGCTCTGGTTGTTCTTCATCCCCACAGTAAACACAGTTCGTGTCCCGCTCCGGACGGACGGCACCGCAGGCGCAGTCGAGGTGACCTACAGCGGACGGTCTGTGAATGACGTGATGGGACGGTTTCTGGTCATCCCGCCGGTGATGCAAATCATAACCTTCCTGGTGGTGATCTCCGCCATCGTCCTGTTCTTCCGCAGAAAGGTCTCGGCTCCCGTGGCGAGCATCAATGCGGCGCTGAACAGGATAACGGAAGGCGACCTGGTCGCCGAAGTCCCAGACGTCGGCGGTGCTGAGCTCGGCAGCATTGCCACGGGCGCGAAGTTCCTTGCTAAAAAACTCTCCACGACCCTCACCCGTATCAACACCCTTTCGATCGATGTTGCTGCGACCCTGAAACGGCTAACCGGGACTCTCGAGGTCGTGCGCAATTCCACGCGCGCTCAGACAGCCGCGATCGACAGCGTCATGGCCGTCATCAGGAACGCGAACGTGCAGCAGCTGTCGTCGACGGAGGGCACGAAAAGGCTCTCCCTCGCCTCCGACGACAACGTGTCATCCCTGCTCGAGATGAAGGCCACAGCCGCAGAGATCGCGGCGAGCACCGAGCGCCTGTTCCGGTCAGCAGCGGACGCCCACGCGATGATCGCAGCTATGTCGCAGACGAGCGCGACCATCGCCAATAGCAGCGGAGAAGTGTACCACGCAATGGAGAGTACCTCTACGTCGGTCGAGGAGATCAGCGCATCCCTCGCGTCCATACGGGAGAACGCCCGGCGGTCAACTGAGTTTTCCTTGCATGTAAGGAAGCTCCTGAGCGAACGGGGCACTCTAGCCGTGGCGGATGCCATCGACGCCATGGAACAGATCGCCGAAGAAGTCGGCCGCTTCGAAAAGATCGTGTCGCGCCTTGACGAGCAGTCCCTGGACATCGAGAACGTCCTGTCGGTCATCGAGGACGTGACCGACAGGACAAACCTCCTGAGCCTCAATGCCTCCATCCTTGCCGCTCAGGCCGGTGAGGAGGGAAGAGGCTTCGCCGTCGTCGCGGGGGAGATACGGTCACTCTCCAACGGGACTGCATCGTCGGCCAAGAACATTGCAGAGATCGTGAAGACGATACGGACCCAGATCCAGGATGCCGTCAACGCGATCCATGTCGGAGTAAAGAAGGTCGGCGTGGGGATGGATCTGATCGCCAAATCGGGCGAGGCGATGGGAGAGACCCTCGAGGCCGCGCAGAAGACGGCGCAGATGACCACCGTTGTCGAGAAGGCTACGGAGGAACAAGCCGTGGGGCTGCAGCAGATACGGCTAGCGGTGGACAACGTCCGTCTCATGCTCGAGCAGGTCGCAAAAAGCACGGAGGATGAGCGCCGGAGCGCCGCTCGCATGCTCGACAGCATCGGCGAGGTGAAGGGGGAGGCCGGGCTGGTCAGGAAGGGCGCTAGTGAGCAGGCCGCCGGCACTCAGGTCATCTCCCTCAACCTCGAAGAGAGCCGGGACATGGTTAGCCGTATCAACCAGGCGGCTCAGGACCAGCTCAAGGCCAATGAAGAGGTCGTCGGTGCGGTGGAAAAGATCAGGCATGCCGGGCTGGCGGCTCTGAAGGACATGGAAGATATGAATCAGTCATTCGGCGCGCTCAAAAACGAGGTCGAGGACTTGAAGAACGAGATGGCAGTCTTCCGTACGAAAAGCTCACCCGGATGAAGCGCCGCGACCCGGACCTGCGGCTGTTCCCCTTCCACCACTGCACACTAGATCGCGAACCCGTCCTGGTGATGGGCTGGGACAGTGATCATGCAGGTGCTGCATCTTACAATCTGACTCTGGGTAAAAATTCGCAGCGGTCGTTTGGCCAAAAAACTCAACCGATTGTTTTACAAGACATTTCCGAAGCATTATGGCTAGTTTTAGGATCTCTTCCGCCGGAGAACCGTTTTTTACGGAACAGTGAACCGGTGCGGCAAATTGCCTGGCCATTTCCTCGATCCTTTCCTGATGCGAAAAGTGCCATGCCGGGAAATGGAATGAACCGAGTTTGTTCAAGGATACGTTTTTAGATCTTCAACATAAAGCAACTCGATGCCGGTTTTTAGCTGTTAGGCCAAAAAAGAAGCAGCGTCCCGTATTGCCTGCGAACGTCTTTTGCCGGAGTCGGTCTGATTTTCAATGTCATCGGCAACTAAAATCGTACGTTGTGGCATTTTCCACTCCTTTACAGGCAATCAGCACTTGCGATAACTACTAATGCAATCGAGGTGTTAGCGTGACTCTCGAATACTAGAGAATACTCAGCCCGCACACGCTGCAAAAATATGATAACATAGAAAAGTCACTTTATGGTTGTGGCGGATAAAAAAATCGTTGCAATGTGTTTTACTTTACGCATGGGAGGTATGCACATGGAAGCGTTAGAGGTCGTCAGGAGCATGAAAGAGTCTCTGAGAAAACATCGGACTATCGGTGCAAAGCATGAAGTCGAGTTTACATTCGCTGCTCCAAAAGCCAAGAAAGTCTGTATCGCGGGAAGTTTCAATGATTGGAATATGACTTCAATGTTGATGAAGAAAAGCGCCGATAGGACCTGGAAAATCAAGCTTAAACTTTCACCAGGAAGGCACGAGTATAAATTTGTCGTGGACGGGATGTGGGTCGACGACTTTCCTGGCTTAGAAACAGCCCCCAATCCCTTCGGGACGTGCAACTGCATCATCACGGTTCATGGGTCAACGACTTTGCTAGCTTAGAAACAGCCGCCAGTCCCTTCGGCACATGCAACTGCTTCGTCACTGTGTGGTAACACAAAGATTGCCCTGGATGTTGAAGCCGAGGTAACGAGTTGAACATTTTCTACTATGCTTGTTGCGGCGAGCAAACCCTCATAAGACGCAGAGAGGGTGGCCTGAAGCATCAGCTGGCGCAAACAGTTCTTAACCAGCCTCGAAACCCAGGGTGATCGTTATTTTCATTTACTTTACTGAGCTCCCGGATATTGACCTTTCCGGATGATCGCCTGTTTCCCGCGTTGAGACAATGCCGCGGTACTCAACCCACCCATGAAAATAGCATTGCAAATAGTTGTTTTGACGCTATCCTTCATACTCATCATTTTACCGCTCTCCCATGCGTCAATCATAACGGGCAATGAAACCACCTACAACGTCGAGGAACGTGACAGTCTTCTATTGATCAGCGCTAAGCTTGGTGTGGATACAGAAACAATCATCCGGGAAAACGGCCTCGACAACGCAGAACAGATCACACCCGGTCAGGTATTGAAACTCAACACCAGAAAAATTGCGCCGAAAACTACGGACAACGGCATCATCATCGATATCGCCAGCAGGATGCTCTACTTTTTCAAGGCCGGCAGGCTCGAACTGTCTTTCCCAGTTGGTCTCGGTATGGCAAAGTGGAAGGGCATGACCCGGTGGCGCACGCCGTCCGGACCTTTTACGATTACCGGGAAGGAGCGCAATCCGATATGGTACGTGCCGGAGTCCATTCAACAGGAGATGCAGGCCCAGAACAAGCCCATGCTAACGAGGGTTCCTCCCGGGCCGGACAATCCGCTCGGGACCTATGTCTTGTACACGTCCATGAAAGGGATCTGCATTCATGAAACCATATGGCCCACGACCGTGTACCGGTACAGAAGCCACGGCTGTATTCGCGTTTTGAAGCAGAATATCGCGCAGCTGTACGATGCAATCGACGTTGGCATGGCCGGGGAGCTGGTCTACAATCCTGTTAAAGTGGCTGTAACGGATGAAGGAACAATCTATCTTGAAGTAGACCCGGATGTCTATGGAAAGGCCGGAGAGTTGATAGAAGAGGTGGTCAAGCAGTGCAATAACCTTAGTGTGACGGAAAAGGTTGACTGGGACAAAGCCAGGAAAATCATCCATGACTTGACCGGCAATGCAGAGAGCATTGGCAAATCATCCGACGTGTCAAATCATTGACGCTCTCTGTTTCTACTTGATCCTGGAGGCAAACAGGGAGACCTTATCGTCCTCTATATTAATTTTTTTATACTCGTCTTTAGCTCCCTCCCTCTTACCACGTGAGCAAATTCAAAAAAATCCTTTATCTCCAGATCCAAAGCCTGGGCTATATTATCGAGAGTGTCGAGAGAAGGATAGCTGTTTCCAACCTCGATACGTCCTTGAAGCTTACTCTGTCTTCTCCCCAGTTCAGCTTATGGACGATGAGGACATATTCTTTGTTTCTCAGAGGATGGAAGGGATGGGTAATACGGATAGTTTGATTCTTATCGCTTGAATTAGGTGCAGTAGACACACTATGAGAATGCTTACGCCGAGGTCCATCAAGGAAGAGTGCCTATCAAACGTAATACTCTTTGGAGAGAGATCTCTTCGGCGTGCTTTGGGAGAGTACGCCCAGCATTACCATTAAGAGCGTACCACCAAGGAAGAGGTAATGTGCTGCTTTTCCCTTCTTTATCACGAACGGAGCAGGAGCGGGATCATCCTATTCAATGCCGAGATAGGCTCGGAGGGCTGCTTAAATTTTACTACCGGAAGGCCGCATGAGTTTTTTGGCCAAACGGGGTTGCCATTCTTAGAAACTCATAAAAATTCATTCACAATTTATCGTAGAACTTTCCAAAAAACCCCATAGACAATATCTGAAACATCGTGTTAATATAACGCCCGTGATATGTATGAAAGGGGGGTGATTACGATCCATAGAAACGAACAGGATAGCACTGCTAAATCACTGCTTGCCGTCGTACTTTTCTTCCTTCTTGTTGGCCTTGTCGGTCTTGTGCCTCCCGCTCATGCCGCCGAGCCCCCGCTCAAGATCGGTGTTGCGTCGATGATCACGCCGGTTGACACGGTGAAATACTATCAGGATGTGATCGACTACATCGGGGAGCAGATCGGCAGGCCCGTCCAGATGGTTCAACGGAGAACCTACGACGAGATGGATAAGCTCCTCGAACGGGGAGAGGTGCAAGTCGCGTTTATCTGTTCCGCGCCCTACGTGGAGAACCGGGAACGCTTCGGCGTCGAGCTTCTCGTGGCGCCGAGCGTGAACGGCAAGGCGATTTATCACTCCTACATCATCGTCCATAAGGACAGCCCTTTCAACACCTTCGCGGACCTCAAGGGGAAGGTCTTTGCCTTTACCGATCCGAAATCGAATAGCGGCAGACTCTACCCCGCCTATCTGCTTAAAACCCTGCATTCGACACCGGAGCGGTATTTCAAGCGAGTTCTCTACAGTTACAGCCACAACAAGTCCATCGAACTCGTCGCCAAGAAGGTTGTGGACGGCGCGTCGGTCGAGAGTCTGGTCTATGATTACATGGTCAAAAAAGGCTCACCCTATGTGAAGCAGACGAAGATCATCAAACGATCGCCGCCGTACGGGACGCCTCCTGTGGTGGTGACGAAGGGCATTGACGCCGGTCTCCGGGAAGATATCCGGGCCGCCCTGCTGAACATGCACAAGAGCGCAAAGGGCCGGGCGATCCTTGATGCCATGAAGATCGACGGCTTTATCCGTCCCTCCGACAAGACCTACAATTCGGTCCGCGAGATGGAGCACGCCATGGGGGACGATGAAGCCGTGGTCAGAAAGACGAAAGGGCCGCGGACGGTGTATTTCGGCGTTATCCCGCGGGACAACCCCCGGATACTCTTCGAGAAGTACCAGCCGCTCTTGGATTACCTTTCGGAAAAAACGCCCTACCGTTATGAGCTTGTTCTGAAGAGGAACTATAAAGAGACGGTGGAAGCCCTTGGCAGAGGCGAGGTGGACGTGGCCCTGCTCGGGCCGCTGTCCTATCTGGAGGCATACGCAAAGTACGGCGCCCTGTGCATCCTGAAGCCGAAAGGAAAGAACGGCGCCGCACGGTGCAGGAGCATCATCTTCACGAGGAAGGATTCGCCGATCATCGACCTTTCTGGTTTAAAGGGGAAGAGCGTGGCGTTTTCAGCATCGAAATCCACGTCCGGGAACCTGATCCCCCGCTACCTCCTCGCGAACGCAGGCGTCCATTTAAGCGACCTCAGCCGCTACGCCAATTTCGACTATCATGATACGGTCGTAAAGGCCGTGCTGAAGGGCGAGTATGACGCCGGAGCGGTGCGGGATTCGGTCGAGAACAAATACAGCAAGCTCGGCATAAGGGTCCTCGCAGAATCAGGGCCGATCCCCACGGGTCCGCTCGTGGTCAATCCTGGGACGCCCTTTTCCGTGATCGAGAATATCAAAAAGGCGCTGCTCGCCTTGTCTACTTCCAACGCGGAAGACAAAAAGACGCTGAAACGACTTGATGACGATCTGCAAAACGGATTCATGAAGGCGACGGATGAAGACTATGCGGACATCCGGGCGAAGATCAACGCCGTGCCTCAGACCTGCGGAATCGGGTGCCATCCGAAAATTCGACTATGATGAGCCGATTATTAACGCGCATGACCGACCCTCTTTCCAGACTGCGCCTGCAGTCTCAATTTATCCTGGTCACCGCCCTGGCGATCCTTCTCCTCATGGGGATCATCGGTTATGTGGCCGTAGAGAGGGAAAAGGCGATATTGTACCGGGAGGTCGAACGGCAGGGCAAGCTCCTCGGAGAGACGCTTGCGATTCCCATCCTGAAC